>JAZNFU010000142.1:0-3870 GCA_045576135.1 Eubacteriales bacterium | reverse complement strand
AATTACGCCTCCTTTCAGTTATTCTTGATTGAACGTTTATATTGCGTAGGAGTCATTCCCGTGTGCTTTTTAAAAATGGTAGAGAAGTAGTGAGAATTTGAAAAGCTCAGCATCTCCGAAATTTCAAAGAAATTGTATTTGTTGGAGCGAATAAGCCGCTTCGCCTCGGCTATCTTCATCATATTGAAATAATCGATTATAGAGTATCCGCAAACGCGGTTGAAATATTTTGATAAATAGGTTTTTCCAAAGGAAAATTCGCGGCTTATTTCATCTAAGCTGAATTTACCGTAAAGATGCCTTTCCATAAACGAAATAATTCTCAGCGCTAATTCGTCGTCTATTATTTCCTTTGGGAAAAACCGTTTGGTTCTATTCTGATGGAAATTGTTTTCGCGTATGATTTCGATAAGCATAAGCTCAAGGCGCAGAAGAATAGATTGCTCACCAGCCCAAAGACCGTCGCGCTTCAGCTTAAGCTGTTGCATTACCGGATTGTTAAACGGCAAATCAAAGGTGCTCGACGCCTCGTGAATTATTGCGGCAATGTGCTGCTTGGTGGTTACGTTGGCGTCCAGCTTCTTCTTTTCAAAATGGCGCATAGCGTCGGACGAGGAAGAAAAGACGATTATAAAGATATTCGGCGAAATCCCCTCAACCGTCTTTAGCATATGCTGCTCAAACGGCTTGTGAAAATACATCTGCCCCTGCTTCAAGCGGAAAATCTCGCCGTCCGCAACGATGTCACACTCACCGCGGTCAATATAGACCAGCTCCCACGGCTCGTGAGCTTCGGAAACGTCGCGGAACTTATCGTCAAACTCAAAATAGTGTATAGAGGTTATCGAATTTATATCGATAGCCTTTTTAATTTCGTATTTCGGACAATCGTAAAGCATTTTTCACTCCGAGTATAGAATTTTGCTTCTATATGTATATTATATAATACTTTTTTTATCGTTGCGTATAAATCCGTGCATATTTTGTATAAAAATTTAGCTATCGGGGCACGCGCGTGCTATTTTATTATTCGTACGCCAAGCTTTTCGATAGCCGAAAGCTCACCGGTGCTGTCCGGCTCTCCTGTAACGAGAATGTCGGTTTTTTCGGTATCGGTTATTCTGGCAAACGCTCTTTTTCCTATTTTCGTGGCATCAGCCGCAACGATAAGCATATCCGAGCACTCTATCATACGTCTTGCGAGCGCTGCCTCGTTGGAGTAATAGAGAGTAAGACCGTCCTCGACGCTTACGCCGTCCACCGAGAGTATACATTTCGTTGCGTGATAATTTTCGAGCTGTCTTAGCGCGTCCTCGCCGTAGGTGAATTGATATTTTGCGTCAAGCTCGCCGCCAAGCAAAATCACGTTGAACGAGGGGTAGGGTGCAGCTTCGGCAGCGTTTTGCAAAGAATTCGTTACTATTCTTATATTTTTCTTGTTGCGTATGGCGTGTAAAACGTAGGTAATCGTAGTTCCCGCGTTAATCATAATGGTATCGTTATCCTCAATAAGCGTACTTACAAGCTCCGCTACCTTCTTTTTTGAGTTTGCGTTTGTTTTAAAGCGCTCGCCAAGGTCCATATTAACGTAAAGCTTTCCGAGCGCAACAGCGCCTCCGTGCGTTCTCGACAAATGACCGTGCAACTCAAGATACTCAAGGTCCTTTCTTACCGAAACCTCGGATATGGAATATTTCTCGGCAAGCTCCGAAACGCGAACCCTTCCCACGTTTTCTATAAGCTTGATTATTTCCTCGCGTCTTTTTTCAGTTGAAACCGACATATTTTCTCTCTCCAAACAGTTATATTGATTACGAAACGGTATTATTAAATATATTTTAACATATTTTTTTGCAAAATGCAATCGAAATATTATCGAA
The DNA here is from genome assembly GCA_045576135.1 of Eubacteriales bacterium. Lineage (GTDB taxonomy): Bacteria > Bacillota > Clostridia > Oscillospirales > CAG-272 > UBA1740. The sequence continues at coordinate 1,990 of JAZNFU010000142.1, read as the reverse complement.
ACTCAAAAACTTTCGCTTAAAACTGTTTTTTTAAAAAACGCGTATAAAAAATTTCAATTTTGACGGTTTGACAAGAAAACAAAAGCCACGCATGTACGCGCGAACTATTGACATTACGGAGATTTTGTGTTAACATAGCTATGATGGAAGAAATATGAAAAACGAAATCAATTCGAAACCTAAAAGCAACGACTTTTTGTGATAACGGAGATGCAACGATGAGTGGAAAGTACCTTGGAATAGATATAGGCACGACCTCTATAAAGGCCGCCGTTTTTAAAACGAACGGCGAAAAATTAGCCTTCAGATGTGCCGATTATACACTTGATAGCGACCCCAAAACCAATTTTATTGAATTCGACCCCGATAAGTACGTCGAGATATGCAAAAGGCTCATATCCGAGCTTTCACGGGAGTGCGGCGGTATCGACGCGCTTTCCATCGATACTCAGGGCGAAACGCTGATACTGACCGACGAGGACGGTACGCCCGTTTATCCCGCTGTCGTTTGGCTTGATAACAGAGCCGTAAAGGAAGCGGAGTGTATAAGGAATCGTTTCGGTAACAAGCGGGTATACGAGGTAACGGGTCAGCCCGAAATAACGGCAGGCTGGCCTGCATCGAAGCTATTGTGGTTTAAGAATAACAAACCGGAAATCTTTGCAAGAGTAAAGAAGATTTTTATGCTTGAGGATTACGTCCTTTATCGCCTTACCGGCAATTTCGTAACCGAGCCGACGATACAGTCTTCTACAATATATTACGACGTCGTGGAGCATCGCTGGTGGGACGAAATGCTTGATTTTATCGGTGTCGGCCGTGATATGCTTCCGGGGGTTGTAAAAAGCGGAGAGGTCGTCGGTGAATACTGCGGCATCAAGGTTGTCAGCGGAATGCTCGATCAGATAGCGGGAACGATAGGCGCGGGCGCAACCACCCCGAGCGTTATCAGCGAAATGACCGGAACTATTATGGCAATCTGCGTTATGACCGATAAGCTTCCGCCGTACAGAGAGGACAGCATAATACCTTGTCATTTGCACGCCCTCGACGGAAAATACTGCCTTATCCTATGGTCCTCGACTGCGGGAATGGCGCTTAAGTGGTTCAAAAACGAGTTAGCCGATAAATACAGTTTCCGCGAGCTTGACGAGCTTGCCGAGAAAATACCCGCAGGCTCGGACGGTCTTGTAGCGCTTCCGTATTTTTGCGGCTCGACTATGCCGAAATACAATCCGGATGCAACCGCGTCCTTTACGGGTATCACGCTTTCGCACACGCGCGCTCACTTCGCAAGAGCGATAATGGAATCTATTGCGTTTCTTTTAAAGCAAAATCTTGAATACGTCGGTGACGAGAAAATAGAGGAAATAAGAATAACCGGCGGCGGTGCTTCGAGTCCGCTTTGGGCGCAAATTAAATCCGACGTCACGGGCAAGATTTTAAAAACCGTCAGCGAGGGGGAAACCGCTTGCCTCGGTACAGCACTTCTTGCGGCGCTTGCGGTCGGAGAATTCGAAAGTATGGAAGATGCGGTAGCTAAAGCGGTCAAGCCAAAAAGGGAATACGTCCCCTCGGGCACAGACTACACCGCAGCATACGAGCTGTACCGTAAAACAGACGAAAAATTGAACGTTTTTTAAGAGAGGATATATAAATGCTGAAAAATTACAAAATCAGAGCGCCTTATTTCGAAATAGGCCCGAAATGCTTTATGTGGGGCGAGCGTATGCTCAAGCTTGCGAAGGCAATCGATCGGATAGCCTACAAGTACGATCTTGACGTCATCGTAACGCCGCAGTATACCGATATCAGACTTCTTGCCGAGAACACCGAAAGAATTCACGTCTACGCACAGCATATGGATTCCTTGCGTCCGGGCAGAGGACTCGGATCGGTGCTTCCCGAAGCAATAAAGGAAGCCGGAGCTGTCGGAGTTATGCTCAACCACAAGTCGGATCGTAGCCATGTCGTTCTGTGTGCCAAGGAG
>JAZNFU010000141.1:0-2655 GCA_045576135.1 Eubacteriales bacterium | reverse complement strand
ATAAGAGCTAAAATTCTTTTCATGATTATCTCTCCTTTTTATCCTTTATTCTGTTTTTTCGGTCGAATCGGTCATTTCGTGAAGCTCACCGAGCATAGAGATATATTCGTTTTCAAGAAGCTCCGACGTTCCTCTTACGAACTTAGCGATACTTACCTCGTATGCATCGGGAGTGTTATAGGCTTCGTCTATCGGGACGTATGCCAAAAATCCGTTAGAGGTAGCGCAGACGAAGGTATGCTCAAAGGGTGAGGTAGACTTTATGTTCTGGCAGGGCTGTGTGTACATTTCGTAGGGAGCTACCACGATGGCTATCTCGCCGATCGAAATAACAGAGATGTCAATATACTGATAAAGGTCGGATCTTGCGGTCCTTGCAATTCCAAGCGCCTCGTATATGCTCATTCCGAGATCTTCAAGAAGCTCGTAGGCAAGCTCGGTATCATTTGCCTCCCACGCCGCTTCTACCCTGAATATTTCCTCGTAAAGATCGGCATTTTCGTGGTTGACGGTAAGCTCGACGTTCTTGACTATCGAGGAAATTCCGCGGGTCGAGGTCATCTTGGTAAAATTCTCGTCGTGGTTAAGGAATTTGATTATATCGTATCCAAGCTCACTTCCGTAAGCTTCGGTATCGAAGTTTGTGGGGTTTATGTTACCGCCGGCGCTCATCTGAACTGAGAGGTAAACGTCGTGCTTTGCCTCTACTGTGCTTCTTACGTAGTGAACGTAGTCAGCCGACATATAGGAAACTCCGCGGGTGTCGGCATGAGCTGCCCAGTTTATGAGCACTACGTCCTTTTTGCCCTCACGGACGAATTTTATAACGGGCATATTGTAATCGGCAACCTGCTCAATAGGATTACCGTTTTCATCGTAGAGCCCTCTTCTTACTTGATTGAGGTCCTTGGCGATATTCGTTCCGTAGTAGATCTCTGCCTCGGTAAGATCTTCCATCGCCTTCTGTGCCGCCGCCATCGAGCCCTCCATCATTTTTTCGATGAATTCCTTATTGTTGGTGGGGTTGGGCGCGTAGTGGGTATGAGTAGCGTTGAAGATTATATTTTCGGGGGTTATGTCCGGAAGAACGCCGAGAATGGAGTCTTTGAGAAGGGTATAGGTTGCAGTTGAAATATGCTCGACGTCGATACTGCAAATCAACGCGGTCACGCCTTTTGAATCCTTAACAGCCGTACAGGAAACGCTGAGCTCGTCAAGCACGCCCTGACTCATACGGGTGTGCGCATAGCCAGCGAGGTTGTGCGAGCCGTTCGGGGTTATAGATTCCCTCGCAAAGCCGACGTAGAATATTTCTTCGACGGCTGCTTCGTCATTTTGAGTTTGATCGTCGACAGGCTCTTCATTACAGCCGACAAGCGCAGTCGCGATCATAAGTAAAGCTAAGGCAAGCGCCAAATATCTTTTCATACTGAAAAGCTCCTTTTTAATTTAAAATAGTTTAGCCGTTATTTTTTGGAGCTTGAGCAGGAGTTAAGAAGGTCAAGGACTGCTGTCTGTATCTGCTCGGCAGTTCCCTTTACGTAAAGGCAGGAATAGACCTCATATCCGCCGTTTTCAAAGGAGTAATCAACGGGGATGTAGAAATGGAAGCCGTTGGAATAAGCCATTACGAAGGTGAAGTCGTAGGGCGACTGCTCTCTTATGTTGCGTCCCGTCTGTGTGAACATCTCATAGGGAGCAACTCCAAAGCCGATGCCTCCGATAGAGAATGCCGAAACCTCCATATCCTCTGTTTTGTCACGCTCAAAGCGGCGAAGTATCGCTGATGCCTCATAAACGCTTTGGATAGTAGATTTTTTGAGAAGCTGCTCGTAGAGATTGCGGTTGGAGTTGTAGGCTGCCGTTATCTCACTTGCCTTGTAGGCGATGTTGTCCTTCGAGTGGTCTACCGTGAGGGTTATATTTGTGGTAGCGACCTTTATTCCCTGATCGCTCTCGTGCTTTTTAAGTGACTTAACACCCGTTGCTATATAGCTTGCAAGCTTTTTGCCGTATTCGCTTGTTCCCATCCAGTTGGGGTTCGCAAAGGGCTCTCCTGTGCCGCCCTGCACGAAATCCTTTGCGACCGAGTCGCCGTTCGCTCCTATCTGTATAGAGAGGTAGGCGTCCTTGCAAAGATTTTTCTCAAAGCGGGTACGGACAGCACCGACGTAGTCGGAGGAGATCTCGTCCTTGCCGATGGTCGTTACGTGAGCCTCCCAGTTTGCGAGAACTATATCCTTTTTGTCGGTTCTTTCAAACTTTATGAGTTGAAGCTTATCGTTGGGGTCGGTTTCGTATTCGTCCTTTTTGGGTTCAAGCTTGCCGTTGTTGTCCTTATCGACGAAACGGCGAACGAAGGTAAGCCCCTCGGTAATAATAGTGCCCGTGTATATCTCGCAGGGAGCGAGATCGTCAATCGCGGTCTTTGCGGCATTTACACAAGCCGCTTCAAGAAGTGCGTAGACCTCGGGAACACTCATAGGATTAGGTCCGAAGTGGGTGTGGGTAGCATTGAGGAAGATGTTTTCGTAAGGAATGTCGGTCGCTTCCGAAACGGCGGTACGAAGCGAAGCCTGAGTTTCGTTGTAAAGAGAAAGAACGTCTACCGAGAAGATAAGAACGGTATTTCCGTCGGCATCTCTCACGGCGGTG
>JAZNFU010000140.1:0-5817 GCA_045576135.1 Eubacteriales bacterium | reverse complement strand
GGGATATCCCGATTTTCACCTTTGTCAATAAGATGGACCGCGAGGCGCGGGATCCGTTTGACCTTATAGACGAGCTTGAAGAGGAGTTCGGCATAGGAACCTACCCTATGCACAGGCCTATCGGCTGAGGTGCTAATTTCAAGGGCGTGTACGACAGAGAGCAAAGGGCGGTTCTCTCGTTCGACAATGCACATAGGGGCAGGGAGCGTATCAGCGGTATAGCTTGTGACCTTAGCGATACGGACAAGCTCACCGAGCTTATCGGCGAGCGCCTTTGCGACGAGCTTTGCGAGCAGGTAGAGCTGCTTGACGGCGGCGGATTTGATTTCGATTTGGAGGCGGTCCGTCACGGCAAGCTTTCGCCCGTATTCTTCGGCTCGGCGTTAAATAATTTTGGCATAGAGCCGTTTTTGGCGCACTTCCTTAAGATGACGACCTCTCCGCTCCCGAGAGTTGCCGAGGGTAACGTGATAGATCCGTTCGACGAGAAATTTTCGGCGTTCGTCTTCAAAATTCAGGCTAATATGAACAAGGCGCACCGTGACAGAATTGCTTTTATGCGTATATGCTCGGGTAAATTCGAGCGCGGCCGCGACTACTACCACGTTCAAGCGGGTAAGAGTGCAAGGCTTTCACAGCCGCAGCAGATGATGGCTGATGCAAGAGAGGTCATAGACGAGGCGTACGCGGGTGATATTATCGGCGTCTTCGACCCCGGCGTATTCTCGATAGGAGATACGGTTTGCGAGCGCGGAAGCAAGATAAAATTCGAGGGTATTCCCACCTTTGCTCCCGAGCATTTCGCGATGGTAGAGCAGGTGGACTCTATGAAGCGTAAGCAGTTCGCCAAGGGTATGAATCAGATAGCGCAAGAGGGTGCTATACAGATATTCTTCGAGCCGAATTCGGGTCTTGAACGAGTTATCGTCGGCGTTGTCGGCGTGCTTCAGTTCGAGGTGCTTGAGTATCGACTTAAGAACGAATACGGCTGCGATTTGAGAAGGACGAATCTCGCCTATCAGCAGATAAGATGGATAGAAAACGAGAATCTTGACCCGAAGACCTTGAAGCTTTCACACGACACCAAGTGGGTGCAGGATTTCAGGGGTAAAAATCTTCTCATATTCACGAGTGAGTGGAGCATTCGCTGGGTGCTTGAGGACAACCCCGGCTTGAAGCTTGCCGAATTCAGCAGAAACGAGGACTAAGCCGAATGAGAATGCGAAAAAAGAAGAACGGCGAGCGACGCCTCGCCCTTTGCGAGAGCCTTTTGTATCGGCACGAGGGCGAGCCGCTTACGGCACCCGGCGAGGTTTTTTCGAGGTCTTGTGCACCCGTGTTTCTTGAAATAGGTGCGGGCAAGGGCGGCTTTGCAAGGCAGATGGTACGGAAAAATCCCGACGTGTGCTACTTTGCAATGGAGCGCGTAAGCGATTGCGTGGTGCTTGCCGCAGAGGCGGCGATGGCTGACGGTCCCTCGGAAAATCTGCGTTTTATCGTGGACAGCGCGGACAATCTCGGTACGATTTTCGCTGCGGGCACCGTCGATGCGATATTTCTCAATTTTTCTGACCCGTGGTCTAAAAAAGGGTACGCCAAGCGCAGACTTACGCACAGACGCTACCTTTCGCTTTATCTGTCGCTTATGAAGGAGGGTGCAACGCTTACCTTCAAGACGGATAACGTAGGGCTTTTCGATTTCACGCTTGAGGAAATAGAGGCGGTGGGACTCACTCCCGTCCGTTTGACGCGCGATTTACACGCATCCCCGTATGCTGCGGAAAACGTAATGACCGAATATGAAAAAAATTTCACAGATCAAGGTATGACGATAAATATGGTGCAGATACAAAAGCCGCAGGGGTATGAAATTCCCGTATGCCCGGATTTTGCTGTGCGCCGTCGGGAGATTAATGAAGACGATAAGTGATGCACAAATACATAAAGGACACCGTTCGAGAATGAGAGAAAAATTTCTCGAGCACGGTGCTAAAATATTCGACACCTACGAGCTGCTTGAGATGCTTCTTTACAGTACGATTCCCGCAAAGGATACGAATCCGATGGCAAAGCGGCTGCTTGCGGCGTTTGGCTCGCTCGGCGGAGTGCTCGGCGCTACCCGCGAGGAATTGATGACGGTTTCGGGTATAGGAGAGAAAACCGCAGATATGATAACGTCGGTAGGACTTCTCGGTAGGTTCTCTCGAATCAATTCGGACGACCCCGAGCTTAAATTTGACGATTACAAAAAGATAGGTGAGTATTTCATCGACTACTTTGCCGGCACGCGCGAAAACCTGATAGCCGTTATGCTGCTTGACAATTCTATGCGGCTCATTGCCGTAAAGACGGTCTTTCGCGGTCTTGATTACAGCCACGCGGACGTTAAGGGCAGAGATTTCGTCAACCTCGCATTCGAGCACGGTGCGTCGGTAGTCGTTGTCGCTCATAACCATCCGCACGGACCGACGTACCCCTGCGACGGCGATTTGGAAAACAACAATGCCGTATCGCTTTCGCTTTGCGACGTCGGAGTGCTTCTTGCCGACCATTATATAATTTGCGGCGAACACTATTTCTGCTTTATGGCTACGCTTGAAAAGAGGTTTTCACAGCAGCCCGAGCTTTCGAATTTCTATAAGACGAAAAAGGATGCGGTAGGAGGTGCGGAAAATGTACTTTGAAGCTGCAGCCGACGTTTTGGAAAAGGCTCTTTCGTACGTCAAGAAAAACGGTACGGAGGCACAGATATCGAAATACGCGCTTGAAAAATACGGCTCGCTTGCGGGTGTGTTTTGCACGGATATCAATATGCTTTCCTCGGATGAAAATATCGGTGCTGAGGCTGCGTTTTTCATAAAGCTTGCGGCTGAAGTCGTGTCGAGGGCGGCAACCGACGAATATAAGTTCGGAGTGAGGCATACGCCAAGGGAAACCGACGAGTATCTCAAGGCGCTTCTTTTCTCTCGCTCGATTGAATGCGTATACGCTATATCATTTGATAAAAAAGGGCGCGCGATTGCCTGCGACCTCGTCAGCGAGGGCGTCGTAAACTCCTCGGAAATTTTGCCGAGGAAGATAGTGGAAATCGCAAAGAGAAGAGCTGCGGCTTATATGATACTCTCTCACAACCATCCGAAAGGGCGTGCGAGGCCGTCCAATGACGATATGTCAACCACGCTCGCTTTGTCGAGAATACTGACTAATTCGGGCATCAGCCTCGTGCGTCACGTGGTGGTTTCGGGAAACGACGCTTATTCTATCGGTGGGCTCGGAGAGCTGTAAAAGTTCAAAAAAGACAATCTTTGTTGTCAAAAAACGGAGAAACGTATGAAAGAGTATACCCAAGGATACTTCGCGGGCGAAAGAGCGCTGTTCTCAAGCCGCGATTTAAAAATCACAGATTCGATGTTTGAGGCGGGAGAATCTCCGCTTAAGGAAAGTGAGAATATTGAGCTTGACGGCTGTATTTTTGGCTGGAAATATCCGCTTTGGTACTGTAAAGAAATAAAAATGACGCGCTCGACGCTTCTTGAGGGGGCGCGCTCCGGTATATGGTATACGAAGCGAATAGATATTCGTGATTCGCATATACAGGCGCCGAAGACCTTCAGACGCTCGGAGGAGGTCAGCCTTACGGACGTCTTGATATCGAAGGCACAGGAAACGCTGTGGAACTGTAAGGGTGTAACGCTCACACGCGTGAGCGCCGTGGGCGACTATTTTGGCTTCGGCTCGCAGGACGTCGAGTGCGAGGAGCTCGTCGTTGACGGAAATTATCTTTTTGACGGCGGTAAAAATATAACCGTCAAGAATTCCAAGCTCGTATCCAAGGACGCGTTTTGGAATACGGAAAACGTGCTTGTTGAAAATTCTCTCATAATAGGCGAATATCTTGGATGGAATTCAAAAAACGTGGTATTCAAAAACTGCACTATTCAGTCGCTTCAGGGAATGTGCTATATGCAGGACGTGAAGCTTATCGACTGTAAGCTTATAAACACCACGCTCGCCTTTGAATATTCGTCGGTTGATGCGAAAATTTCGGGCAAGGTGGACAGCATAAAAAATCCAAGCCCGAGGAGCGTTATACGCGCAGGGGCTATTGACGAAGTTATACTTGAGGACGAATACACCGAGCCTGCGAGTGTGAAAATTGAGATTGATTCTTGACGGGTGACGATATGAAATACGATTTTGACAAGCTGACCGAGCGCCGTGACGGTTATTCTTGCAAGTGGGAGGTTTCGGACGGAGAGCTTCCGATGTGGATAGCCGATATGGACTTCGAAACGGCGCCTCCGATTAAACGTGCGATTTCAAAAATCGCCGAAGGCGGCATTTTCGGATATTCCACGCTGCCCGACAAATATTTCGAGGCGCTCTCAAACTTCAGAATGAGGCGTCACGCACAGAGCTTTTTGCCGAGCGAGGCGGTCTTTTCAACAGGCGTGGTTGCGGCGCTCTCCTCTTTAGTGAGAAAGCTGACGACACCGGCAGAAAACGTGCTGATACAAGCGCCCGTATACAATATTTTTTACAACAGTATTCTGAATAACGGCAGAAACGTCCTCTCGTCCGACCTCGTGCTTCGGGACGGTCGGTATGAAATAGATTTTTCCGACCTCGAGGCAAAGCTTTCGGATAAGCAGACCTCGCTTATGATAATATGTAATCCGCACAATCCGGTAGGAAGAATATGGAGTGCCGAGGAGCTTGCGAAAATCGGAGAGCTTTGCGAGCGGTGGGGGGTTACCGTCATCAGCGATGAGATACATTCCGACCTCATTCGACCTGGACTTTCCTACACGCCTTTTTGCGAGGCGTCGACGATATGCCGTAGAATTTCGCTTACCTGCATTTCGGCGTCAAAGAGCTTTAATCTTGCGGGACTTCAGGCGGCCGCGGTCGTGTCGCATAATCCGCAGCTTTTGCATAAAGCGTACCGTGCGCTCAACACCGACGAGTGCGGCGAGCCTAATATTTTTGCCGTTGCCGCCTACGTCAAGGCGTATACCGAGTGCGACGGTTGGCTTGACGAGCTGAGGTCTTATCTTTTTGAAAATCGTGCGGTGTCTGAGCGGATGCTGAGCTTGGGTGCTCCGAAATTAAAGGTAATCGACTCGGATGCGACCTATTTTCTTTGGGTTGACATTTCGGCGTGCGGTATGGCCTCGGACGAGTTTTGCCGCGAGCTGCGGGAAAAAACCGGACTCTACATAAGCTCAGGTGCGTCCTACGGCACGGCGGGCGAGGGCTTCGTTCGCATAAATCTTGCGACTCAGAGAGAAAGAGTTTGCGATGGAATCCAAAGACTTTGCGTCTTCGTTTCGTCGCTGTAGATGCTGAATTTGACAACAAACGTTTGCAAGAAATGCAAAAACCGTATAAAAAGCTTCGGGGTGACCACTTTGCTTCCCGAAGCTTTTTCGTTTGCAATCTTTCGCGGCTTTGAGCGTGCATCGAGCTTTTTCGTTGTGAATAAAGGAGCGTTCTACGTGCGTTTTTTGCTTCGATTTTTCAACGGCTGTCGGCTGAAAATGCGGAGCACAAGACGGTAGCTTGCGGAAAATTATTGAAGAAAATCAAAAAAATTCCAAAAAACACTTGACAAACGTTTTTTTTGTGTTATAATATTAAAATGCTTATATATGCGTTCTTTCTATGGGGGTTTTTTGCGCTTTTTTCAGGAAAATCTGTATAAATAGCACAAAAAATCATCGCTTGTTTTGCACTTTTACACAAAACGTCAAACAACGCTTTCGTGGTGGTGCGGAGCAATCCCGCTTTGCGATAATGAATTTGTAAAATTTCAGG
>JAZNFU010000139.1:0-3258 GCA_045576135.1 Eubacteriales bacterium | reverse complement strand
CTCCTCAGCCAAGGATTTCTGCTCTAAATTCGTTCGCCCCGAGGTTCTGTTCTCATTAAGAATTCGCTAAAACTACAATTATGACCGTGTTTTTCGTTTTTTTGCCTTGATTTATTTGAATTCTTAATGAGACAGCCCCTTGTTGACGTAGCCGCGATTCTTATTTTATCTCCTGCTCAAGATTTTGGAAAATCTCGCAATCAAAAAATTCAATTATCGAAATATCCAAGCCGTCGCACAGCTTCTTTACGGTTGATACCGTCGTGCTGTTATTTCTACCGCTAACTATATTATTGAGCGTCGATTGCGTTATACCCGACGTTATAGCAAGCTTGTTTACGGTTATATTTCTTTGGTTACACAATTCAAGTATTCTGATTCTGCACGCATCACCGATAGTCATAATAGCACTCCTTCAATTATATAGTAACCATTTTGAATTAAAAAGTTTAACCCAAAAGAGTTGACATCGGGATTAAATTGTGCTATTATAAAGAAAAAACTAAATTGAGGGAACGATGAATGGAATAGAAAAGGAAATTGATTCGCTTGGCAGAATCCTAATTCCCATAAAAATCAGGCACAAGCTTGGGCTGTCAGAAAATTCGAAGGTTTTGATATCTATGACTTCGGACGGTGTTTTTATAAAGCCGTCTAACGCAAGCTGTGCAATATGCGGAGCATTAATAGAAAAAGACAAAAAACTCCGTTTATGCAACGCGTGTATCGAGAAAGCAAAAACAACCGAACAATAGACTACACCAAGCCTTCTCAAACGTCGGGGGAGGTGGCGTTTTCCTATGGAAAATAACGGAGGGATTGTCAGGGTTCCACCCGGGAGGAGCCTTTCATTGTAAGACAAAAAACCCGCCAATATTGGCGAGGCTTTAAAGAGGTTATCCGGTGAGAAGACAATGCTCTTGTAGGGACAGGCGTCCTCGACTGTCCGAAAAAAACGATAAACATTACCGTATAATCGATATAGGAACGGTTTGTTGCTCCCGAATTTTGCGAGAATCAAAACCACTCCTAAACGGACAGTCGGGGACGCCTGTACCTACGGTGTATAATAAAACGCGAAGCGAACGCGTTTGCGAGAATTTCATTGCGTGTTGTCCGTTGGGGACAACGCGCTTTTATTTTTTCTTCTCTTTTTTCTCGCGCCGTATCTCATTCGCCGAGAGAATATAGAGGTTTATCACCGACTCGACGCTCTCGCGGAGTGCTTGGCGCATTTTCGGCGGCATCGTTCGGGATTTGCGGTAAAGATGCAAAAGGTGAAGCTCCTCCTCGGATAGCTCCGAGGTATCCTTTCGAAGCGGTATGTCAAGAAGCTCTCCGACGTTAACGCGGAAGCTTTCGGCAAGCGTCGGAAGCATATTCATATAGGACGAGGAGCGGCCGCGCCGCCAGTTGCTGACCGTCTTGTCGGGCAGGCGCATAGCGCGCTCAAACGCCGCGTCACTCTCGAACTCGGCGTCGATAAGCGAGAGCACGCGCTCTCTTATTTTTTCGGAGTTTTCGGTTTTCATTTTTTACCACGTCCTCTCTTGTATTTCAAAGCGCCGATATAAAACGGCTCGTCACCGCTGCCATTTTTGTTTTTCGGCTTTTCGGTTTTTTCGCTGCTTTTATCGCGTTTTGCACCGTTTTGCAAATCTTGCTTTGCATTTTTTGAGTTATTTGTCGTTTTTTTCTGTCCTTTCGCGGCGCTGAAGCCGAACTTTCCAAGCACCTTGCCGAGCGCGTAATACTCACCGTGAGCGTAGGCGATAAGCTCGGCTTTGTCGAGTCTTATCTTTCCCTCGGCGTCGATAAGCGACTCGTCAACCGTCACGTTCAGTATATCGGCAATAAAGACGTGGTGCGTGCCCATTTCCAGAACCTCACACACGCGGCACTCGAGCGACAGGGGTGAGTCGGCAATCGTGGGCGCCGATACACTCACGCTTTCACATTTGGTAAGCGAGAGCTTTTTAAATTTATCTACCTTCGCACCCGTGTAGATGCCCGAAAAATCGGTGGCGTGAAGAAGGCTTTTATTCGTCAGATTTATGACGAACTCGCCCGACCTTTTTATCATACCGTAGGAGTGTCGAGTGGGACGCACGGAGATATAGGCGCGAGGCGGGTGAGTCGAGAGTATACCCGTCCAGGCAACCGTGATAATATTCGAGTTTTCCATATCCCCAACGCTTACCATAACCGCGGGAAGCGGAGCCGCAAGAGTGCCGGGGGATAAGCTTTTGCGCGCCATTATTTTTCCTCCGGGTGACGAAGCATTCCGAGCCAGGTCTTCGTCAGAAGACAGTCGGGCACGAGCTTAAAGAGCAGATGCTGAAGCTTGGTATACCAATTCGTGACATACATTGTAGGGCCGCGACCGAGCGATTTTACGCAACCGCGCACGACGTCCTCGCACTTGAGCATCGGGGACATCTTCTTCGGCATGCTGACGTCCGCGCGCTCGGTTGCCTTGCCAAGAAACTCGGTTTCCACCCATCCCGGACAGAAGCAGGTCGCGCGAAGTCCGTATTTCTTTATCTCGCCGTTGAGTCCCTTCGTGTAATGCAAAACGAAGGACTTGCTCGATGCGTAGATATTAAAGTAAGGAAGCGGTGTGAAGCAAGAGCCGCTGCCAAGCTCGACTATCCTGCCCCCACGCTCCATATAGGGTATCACCATATGAGTGATAAGCACGAGTGCCTTTACGTTGAGGTCTATCATTTTCACGATTTCCCCCTCGGGAAGCTGGTCAAACGAGCCGAAATTACCAAAGCCCGCCGAGTTTATAAGGTATTTTACCCTCGGGCGCTCAGCCTCAAGCGCCGCGCGCACGGCTTCTATTCCCTCGGGCTCGGTAAGGTCGGCGGTGATTATTTTGGCATTCACCGAAAGCTCCTCGGCGAGCGCTGTCATCTTGTCCTCGCGCCTTGCGATAAACCAGAAATCCTCGACTCCCCACTGAAGCTTTAGCTGTCTTGCGAATTCCGCGCCCATTCCGCTGGACGCGCCGGTTATAATAGCTATCGACATATTTTTATCCTCACAGAGTTTTTTGATTATATTTTAGCACGAATTACGAATTTTGTAAATAGCTTCGTAATTATTTTCCGATTATTTCGGGGCAAGCGTCGAAGATTTGCACCGATTTTACTTATTTCAAAACCGAGCAGAGCGCCGCCTCAGCCTCGGCGTAGGTGGTGGCGGTGTTTATTTTCGCTCTCACCGCCGCCGCGCCCGAAAATCCCGAAATAT
>JAZNFU010000138.1:0-3966 GCA_045576135.1 Eubacteriales bacterium | reverse complement strand
ATAGCAAAAGCAAGACAGAGCCAAACAAGCGTTATTCTGCCTTGCTTTTTTGTTGATATTTTCAGTATTATTGCCGACGAGGCTGATTTTTCTTTCTGTTTTTCCGTTACGCTGTCAGCTCATCGAGCGTTCCGAATTCATATCCCATTGCGCGCCACTCGTCTATAAGCTTCGGCAAAATTTCAGCATTCGTTTCGGAATTCGGGTGCAATAGAACAACCGCGCCGTTATGCGTGTTTTTGAGTATTTTTTCCATTGCAAACTCCGCGCTCGGCTGTCGGTTATTGTCCCAATCCGCATACGCGAAGCTCCAGAATATAGTTTTGTAGCCGAGCGCGTATACGGCTTCTATCGATTCTTTTGAGTATTTTCCCTCGGGAAATCTGAAATATTTTGCCATCTGAAGCCCGGTTTTTTCGGTATAGAGCTTTTCAAGCGCCAGAAGGTCCTCTTTTATTTCCTCTGCAGAGCACTTGGTTATATCTCTGTGTCTTTTCGTGTGATTGCATACGAGATGCCCCTCGCTTACCATTCGCTTTATAAGCTCGGTGTTTGATACTATAACGTTATCAAGCACGAAAAACGCCGCGGGAACTTCCTTTTCCTTTAGGGTATCAAGTATTTTTTCACAATTTCCGTTTTCGTACCCGAAATCAAAGGTTAGATAAATTTTCTTGGTTTCGGATTCGGGCGTTAGGCGTTTATCCAAATAATATCCGCCGTAATCGTATATATATTCGGCGTCGTGCGGAATTTTAGGCTGTTCATTTCCGCTATGTCTTATAAACCAACACACGCCGCATCCGTCTTTGGCAAAAGCGTTTACACCGAGTGCAAAAACGAGCGTAAGCGCAAGGCAAATTGCAAAAATTCGTTTTAAGCTTTTCATAGTATTTCCTTTCGTGTTTACGAATTTATCTTTATCTGCTATCGCTTTTTTTAGTACAGGTTAATAATGGAACGGTAGGAAAACGAACAAAATATTGAGCAATTTTCGCGCCCGTGCATTCACCGCACGTTTTTTCGCTTTTTTTGCTCGAAAAAAGATATTTTGTGGCGCATACTTATTGACAAAAGCGTCAAATAGTGTTATATTTTTAAATATAGTATTTTATATTGCGTTGCTTTATTGTATTCAAGCGTGACTTGCCACGTGCAGTACGCTTTTGATATACGCGCAGTTCGAAAGGAGCTTTTTCCAAATGATTTGGTCAAAAGAAGAAACTTTACCGAGAGCGGAGCTTGAAAAATTACAGCTCGAGCGCTTGCAGGAAACTGTTAAAAGAGTTTATGAAAAGGTTGCGCCTTACCGCAAAAAAATGGACGACGCGGGTGTTAAGCCGGAGGATATCAAGTCGCTTTCCGACCTCGCTAAGCTTCCGTTTGTTACGAAGCAGGATATGCGTGACAATTATCCCTTCGGACTTTTCGCCGTCGACCGTGACAGCCTCGTGCGTATTCACGCATCGAGCGGAACTACCGGAAAGCCCACCGTCGTAGGATATACGGAGGGAGATCTCAAAACCTGGACCGAATGCGTTTCGAGAATTGCTTGTATGGGCGGTGCGACCAAAAGGGACGTCGCACAGATATGCTTCGGCTACGGAATGTTCACCGGTGCTCTCGGTCTGCATTACGGTCTTGAAAATATCGGTGCGGCAATAGTTCCCTCCTCTACGGGCAACTCCGAAAAGCAGCTGATGTATATGCAGGACTTTGAAACCTCTCTGCTCGTTGCGACCCCCTCGTACGCGCTTCGCTTAGCCGAGGTTGCACGCGGAATGGGAATTGACCCCGAAAAAGACCTCAAGGTTAAAATCGCACTCGTCGGAAGCGAGCTCCTGACAGACGCTATGCGCGAGGAAATGCATAAATACTGGGGACGCGACATTCTCATCACCTCCAACTACGGAATGAGCGAGCTTATGGGCCCGGGTGTTTCGGGCGAATGCCTTGAGCACTGCGGAATGCACATAAACGAGGACTATTTCATTCCCGAAATCATAAACCCCGAAACCGGCGAGGTGCTTCCTATCGGCGAGAAGGGTGAGCTCGTTATAACCTGCATCAAGAAAGAGGGACTGCCTCTTATCCGTTACAGAACGAAGGATATCACCCGCCTGTTCTACGACAAGTGTAAATGCGGCAGAACCTTCTGCAGAATGGAAAACCTCTCCGGTAGAAGCGACGATATGCTCAAAATACGCGGCGTAAACGTATTCCCGAGTCAGATTGAGGAAGTTATCCTCGGATTTGACGAGCTTGGACCGCACTACGAGATAGTGCTTGAGCGCGAGGGATATCTTGACAAGCTCACCGTAAAAGTGGAGCTTGCATACACCACGGACTCCTTCAAGGAGCTTGAAGCTATATCAAGCGCTGTCAGAAACAAGCTCAAGGTCGTACTCGGTCTTGACGCAAAGGTTATGCTTGAATCTCCCAATACACTTCAAAGATTTGAGGGTAAGGCAAAAAGAGTAAAGGATTTAAGGAGTAAATAAAATGTCAGAAAAAGTAATAATGCTCGGTAACGAAGCAATAGCAAGAGGTGCTTACGAGGCAGGAGTGAAGCTTTCGAGCGCGTATCCCGGAACCCCCAGCACCGAAATCAGCGAGTATCTTGCGGGATACGACGCAGTATACACCGAATGGGCACCCAACGAAAAGGTTGCCGCAGAGGTTGCCATAGGCGCTTCAATCTCGGGCGTGCGTAGCCTCGCTTGTATGAAGCACGTTGGTCTTAATGTCGCAAGCGACCCGCTTTACACCTTCTCTTATACCGGTGTCGGCGGCGGCTCGGTTTTCGTTGTTGCGGACGACCCCGGACTTGCAAGCTCGCAAAACGAGCAGGACACGCGAATGATTGCAAGAGCTGCTCACGTTCCCGTGCTTGAGCCCGCTGACAGCCAAGAGGCGAAAGATTTCGTAAAATACGCCTACGAATTGAGCGAAAAATACGATACTCCCGTTATTCTCAGAACCACGACCAAGCTTGCACATTCTCAGAGCGCTGTTGAGCTTTGTGATCGCGTCGAGATTGCCGATAAGGAATACGGGCGTCAGGTTTCGAAATACGTAATGATGCCCGCTTCCGCAATTGGAAGACACGTCGTAGTGGAAAAAAGAGAAAACGATATGGCAAGGGATGCGAAGGATTTCCCGGTAAACAAGCTTGAAATAAAGGATACGAAAATCGGATTTATCACATGCGGCGTAGCATACCAGTACGTTAAGGAGGTTTGCCCCAACGCAAGCGTTCTGAAATTCGGACTTGTTAACCCCATCTGCCGTGAGCTCGTTGACGAATTTATGTCAAAGGTTGAAACGGTGTACGTATTCGAGGAACTTGAAACCGTCATTGAAGAACAGGTCAGAGCTTGGGGATATAAGGTTATAGGAAAGGAATCATTCACAAGACAGGGTGAGTACAGTGCAAATCTGTTACGCAGAGTTCTCTTTGGCTCGGACGATTGCGTGTTCGAGAAGCAAGAAGCACCCGCAAGACCTCCTATTCTCTGCCCCGGTTGCCCCCACAGAAGCGTGTTCTCGGTTTTGAATAAGCTTAAAATACACGCATCGGGCGATATTGGATGCTACACTCTCGGAGCCGTCGCACCGCTTTGCGTTATCGATACCACCATTTGTATGGGCGCGAGCATTTCTGCCCTTCACGGTATGGAAAAGGGTCGCGGAAAGGACTTTATCAAGAATTGGGTTGCCGTTATAGGTGACTCCACGTTCTTACATACCGGCGTAAACTCACTTATCAATATGGTTTACAACAAGTCCTCCGGCACGGTTCTCATTCTCGATAACCGCACCACCGGTATGACCGGTCACCAGGACCACGCCGCAACCGGTAAAACGCTCGGGGGAGAAGAAACCTACGCTATCGACCTTGCCGCACTTTGCAAAACCATCGGTGTTCCGAACGTTATCGAGGTTAATTCCTTTGACGTAAAGCGT
>JAZNFU010000137.1:0-3329 GCA_045576135.1 Eubacteriales bacterium | reverse complement strand
AGCTCGAAGCGTATATTTTCGCTCGTCACGTTATCGCATACCGAAAATCCGACAGCCGAATCGAGCCTCGTCCACTTTATCCAAAGGTCCTTTGCGGAGGAGGTTTTATCCGATATCAGAATTCGTCTGTAGGTTACATTTTCCGAGGTGTGCTCCATATAGGTTTCGGGCGCAAACGGAATTTCAAGGCGAATTCCCGTACCGACGAGCCCCTCTACCGCCATAGCGTCCTCAATCTCGCGGCTGACGGCGTATGCAAGCTCGTCGAGGAAGGTCTGCGAATACCTGCCCGAAAGCTTTACCGAATCGATAACCGTGTTTACGGATACCGACAAAACCTCGCCGCCGAAATACATACGTCTGCCGTCGGTAACGTGTCTAAATTCCGCAGGCGCGCACTCGACAAGCTCAAAATCAAGCACCCCCTCGCCACAGTAGGCGTAGGGCACGCCGCCCTTGAAATCAGCCGCGTTTTCGGTATTCCATCTTATGAAGGCTATATCAAAGCCGTCGGCAAGTATAACCGTCAAGGGATAGTATGTAAATCCGTTAAGAGTCAGATTGTCGCTGATAAAGTCCTCGTACATCTGCACGCCGATAAGCCCCGTAGTGTATTTTGCTTCAAGCCTTGGCACGAGAGTCTTCGAAAAGGAGGAGATAAATCCCTCGCTTATCGTGTCGGCAACTATTTTGTTATGGTAAAAATCGAGAATCATAAATCCCTCACTTATGGTTTATTTTTGCGCCTTAATCAAGGCAGGAATAAAAAGTGTTTCTTATCCTCGGCTGACAGTATTCCTCGCGCGGATTCAAAGTATGCTTTACATAAAACGCAGAAAGACGTCTATCCGGGTCAACGTAGACCGATGCTCCCGCGGCACCGCCCCAGCCGAATTCGCCGAGATTTCCAATAGAGCCGGCAGCCGCCTTGTCTATCAGAGTGCGTACGCCAAGACCGTAGCCGTAGCCGACGAGCTGACGCCAGTTGAAGCCGACTCTCTGTGCCTCGGTGAGTGTGTCGGTGCGTAAAAGCTCCACACCGCCGCGTGACAAAATGCGCTCGCCGGTAAGACCAAGACCGAAATTGGCAAGCGCCGCCGCAAGCTTCGCGTAATCCGAGAGCGTGGTGATTATACCCGCGCCGCCGCTGTCGTATTCCTCGCCGAAGCTGTAAACGACGGTGGGGGCAACCTCAACGAAGCTTCCGTTTTTGGCTCTGCCGCACCTTTGCGCCTCTACCAAATCAATATCGCCCATCTCGCCGTCGGGCACGAAGCGATACTGCGTCGCCAAATTCTTCTCAATTTCGGGCGTTATGTGATAAGCGCTGTCCGCCATTCCAAGCGAGTCAAAGATATTTTCCTTGACGTAGTCGCGGAATTTTTTGCCCGTAACTATCGAAACGAGTCCGCCGAGCACGTCGTGGCACAGGCTGTAATTAAACACCTCGCCCGGCTCAAAAAGAAGCGGGTCGCTCGCCAAGCATCTGATAACCGTCGCGGTGTCCATCTTGCCACCCGTAAGCTCGCGCGCACGCTCGATGCCGGGGCTTTTCAGATCGTAGCTGAAGCCCGCGGTCATATTGAAAAGCTGCTTCACCGTTATATCGCCGCGGGTTCTGATAAGCTCGCCGCGCTCGTTCTTAATATACATTTCGCGGTATTCTGGGATATAATCGTAAAGCGGGTCGCTTAGCAAAATCAAGCCGCGCTCAACGAGCTGAAGTGCCGCAACGACGGTGGTTATTTTCGAGCAGGAATAAATATTGAAATGCTCCGCACCCGTCATACGCTTGCCGCTTTTTATATCCGAAACTCCCGCAGCGTATTCAAAGACCTTGTCCCGACCGAGATAAACCTGTATCGCGTTACCCGGCGCATATCCGTCAGAAACGAATCTATCCATCAAATTCTTAAGCTTTTCAAAATTCATTTTTTCACCCCCGCGCTCACGGCGACGTAAGACCGAATTAAACTTATATTTCAAGTATAACATAATATTTAAAAAAATGCAATAATTATTATTCGACTTTGTGCGACTTTTGCATAAAGTAAGAGGCTGCATCTGACATAAGAGCGTCAGATGCAGCCTCTTCAGAAATCACTGTCGGTTTTTAATACCGCGTCACTTAGCTACAATGTGGAAAGCAAATCCGCATATCTCATCCTTAAGATATACGAACTTCGGCTTACCGGTCTTCTCGTCGTAGGTGATAGAGGACTCGTCGAACTCAAAGCCCATTCTCTTAAGGAACGCCATTGCTCTGTCAACGAAGTTGGTCTTGATGCCGATGTGACCGCACTTGCCGGGGCCCTTTGCGTGCATCATTTCAAACGCGCCTGCGAAGGTGGATTTGCTGGTTTCGCGAAGCGGCATACCGAACATAAGCGAGATAAGCTTCGCACCGCGCTCAGCTTCCTCACGGTTTTCGTTGTTAATTCCAACGTGCGCGAACTCAAAGCCGAGCATCTTGGTAACCGCGTCCTTGGTAAGCGCGGTAATTTCGTCCCAGCGCTTTTCCTTAACGAGCTCGTCCTTAACCATAAACGAACCGCCGCAAGCTACGATTTTATTAAACTTGAGATACTCAAGAAGGTTATCGGCGTTGATACCGCCGGTGGGCATAAATTTAAGCTGACCGTAGGGAGCAGCCATAGCCTTAAGCATCTTAAGACCGCCGACAGCTTCAGCAGGGAAGAATTTAACTGTAGAAAGACCAAGCTCAAGCGCCGCCTCAACGTCGGAGGGGTTAGAGCATCCGGGAAGCATCGTAATTCCCTTCGAAAGCGCGTAAGCGGTAACCTTGGGGTTAAGACCGGGGGACACGATAAACTTCGAGCCGGCAGCAATAGCCGCATCAACCTGCTCGGTGGTAAGAACGGTGCCCGCACCTACGAGCATATCGGGATAAGCCTCGGTAATATTCTTTATAGCCTCAGCCGCGCACTTGGTTCTGAAGGTAATCTCAGCCGCGGGAAGACCGCCGTCGATAAGCGCCTTTGCAAGCGGAACCGCATCGTCGGGATTCTCGATTTTGATAACCGGAATAAGACCTATGGAATAAAGCTCTTCCATCATATTGTTATTCATAACTTTCTCCTTCGAGTGTTTTATTTTTCTATTTAAATTATACAATAAAGCACCGATGCACTCAATTGCAAAAATTGCCGTTGGTGTTTGCAAATATTGCCCTTATATCACAAGCGGCGCTATTGACAAAAGCTACGAGTGGGTATATAATATTTGTGATTAATAAATTAGGAGATGCGCCGATGAAAATACTGCTTGTCGGTAACGACAGATATTTATGGCAAAAAATCCGACTTTTA
>JAZNFU010000136.1:0-3494 GCA_045576135.1 Eubacteriales bacterium | reverse complement strand
TATACCGGCGGTGAGTACAATCAAATAATAAAAGACCCCGAAAATGTAAAGTGTCGGTTTGCATTTTGCTTCCCGGACACCTACGAAATCGGAATGTCAAACCTCGGCGTGCGTATCCTTTACGACGTTCTTAACCGAATGAATGACGTATGGTGCGAGCGCGTTTATGCGCCGTGGATTGATATGCGTGAGAAGATGGGAGAGTATGGCATTCCTCTTTTTGCCATCGAAAGCGGCGACTCGCTCGACAAATTCGATATGGTTGCCTTTTCCTTGCAATACGAGCTTTCCTATACCACGGCACTCGCGATGCTGAAACTCGCGGGCTTTCCCGTGTATTCAAAGGACAGGGGCGAGGAGTACCCGATAATTATCGGTGGCGGTCCGTGTGCGGTAAACGCCGAGCCGGTGGCTGACTTCTTCGACCTTATAAACGTCGGCGAGGGCGAGGAGCTTTTGCCCGAAATATGTAATCTTTATATGAGTATGCGCGAGGACGGCAGCTATACAAAATCCGAGTTTCTGCGCCGCGCGTCGCATATAGAGGGCGTTTATATCCCTTCGCTTTACGACGTGAGCTATAACGAGGACGGCACGGTAAAGGAATATCGGCCGATATACGACGGCGTTCCCGCGCGCGTGCGCAAGAGAATAGTTGAGGACCTCGACAAAGCGCCGTATCCCGAAAAGCTCGTTATGCCTTATATAGAAACGGTACACGACCGCATAGTTCTTGAGGTTTACCGAGGCTGTATCAGAGGATGCAGATTCTGTCAGGCGGGAATGATGTACCGCCCGATTCGTGAGAAATCACCCGAAACGCTTTGTAAAATTTCAAAATGCCTTTACGAAAATACGGGGTATGATGAAATATCTCTTATATCCCTTTCTATCAGCGACTATTCGAAGCTTACCGAGCTTACGTCAGGGCTTCTTGAATGGACCGACGACGCCAAGGTCAGCCTCTCGCTTCCGTCCTTGCGAGTCGACAGCTTCTCCGAGGAGCTTATGGATAGGATTTCTTCGGTAAGGACGGGCGGACTCACCTTTGCCCCCGAGGCGGGAACGCAAAGGCTGCGTGACGTAATCAATAAAAACGTAACCGAGGAAGACCTTGTGCGCTCTGTAAAAATCGCCTTTGCTGGTGGAAAGAGCAACGTGAAGCTGTACTTTATGAACGGCTTGCCCACCGAAACCCTGGACGATATCGCGGGAATTGCCGAGCTTTCCAAAAAGGTTATCGAAACCTATTATTCCATACCGAAGCCCGAACGCCCCAAGGGCGGCGTCAGCGTTACCATCAGCGTTGCCTGCTTCGTGCCGAAGCCGCATACTCCTTTCCAATGGGAAAAGCAGGACAGCCGCGAGATGCTCGTCAAAAAGCAGGAGCATCTAAAAAGCTGCATAACCGATAAGCATATACGATACACCTACCACGATTCGAGGGTTTCGCGCGTTGAAGCCGTGCTTGCAAGAGGCGACAGACGCGTCGGGGCTGCTTTGGCGCTTGCCGCCGAGCGCGGATTTATGCTCGACGCGTGGGATGAGTACTTCGACTACGAAAAGTGGGAGCAGGTATTCCGTGACGCAGACGTTGATATGGATTTCTATACCACCAGAGGCTACGGACTCGACGAGGTGCTTCCGTGGGATATCATCGATATCGGCGTGACCAAGGAGTTTCTGCTTCGCGAGCGTAAGCTTGCGTATGAAGCGAAGACCACTCCGTCCTGTGCAGAGAAATGCGCGGGCTGCGGAGCGAATAAGCTTGGAGGTAAGAACAGATGGTGCAAGTAAATCTTCCTTATCACAATCTGCGTATAAAATTCCGAAAGGTTGGAGATTTGCAATACGTGTCGCATCTTGACCTCGTGAGAACGATGCAAAAGGCGCTCAAGCGCGCGGGACTTAATATGTGGTACACCGAGGGCTTCAATCCCAAGCCGAAAATGGTATTCGGTCCGCCGCTTTCCATCGGCGTCGAGAGCGAGTGTGAATTTCTTGATATACGCTTGCTCGATACACCCGATTTCGATGCGATAAAAGAGAGTCTGAATAAAAGCCTCGCCGAAAGCCTTGCGGTGCTCGACGTGTACGAGCCTAAGCATTCTCTTTTGGATATAGAGTGGCTTTCCTACATTATAATAATAAATAATAAGGACGAGCCGCACGTTTTGGCGGCGAAGCTCGAAGCCTTCTTTGCCAAAGAGGAAATAAATATCCTCAAAAAAACCAAAAAGGGCGAGCAAACGGTTAATATCCGACCGCTTATAAAAACCGTCAGCGTTGAGCCGACAGATGAGGGCGCTAAAATTTCCTGCCTTCTTTCTTCCTCGTCACAAAGCTTCTTGAATCCGGAGCATCTCGTTCGCGCGATGAAGGAATCTGCCGATATCTTCACTGGGGATTTACTTTCCGAATATTACACCGTTATGCGAACGGCGGCTTATCTTTCGGATATGACCGAACTCAGATAATGCTGTCGAAGCTAAGGCCTGCAAGCCGTCTTAATTGACCGAGTGCGTCGATAAGGCGGCTTTTCGCTTTTATAAATCCGTCGGTATCCTCGGATTTAACCGAGCCCTCCATCTCGGCAAACGCCTCCTCAACCTCGCCCATCATCGTGTGGCTTACCGTGAGATTTATATATCCGGCACGGCTTTCATAGTAGTCGTGTAGCTGCCCGAAATCCGCATCGAGCGTGGGGGAGGGCTCTAAGGACTGAGTGCGCGCTATCGTTTCGTCTATCATTTCGTCCACTACTGCGGTGTTGATGCCGACCAAAATAAACAGTACTCCAAGAATAATTCCCGAAATTACGGCGCTCCTCATTTTACCACCTCGCGTTCTATGGTATTTATATTGCCCGAGTCGTCTATCGTCATAAGAAATACGTCGTCGGCCTTGAGATTTGCTTCCGAAAGCTGTCGGTTCAGCCACCCCTCGCTGAGTTCGAGCGATTTCAGGGTATCGGGGCATACTTCGCCGTCGACGATTAGGTTGTGAGCGATGCCGCCCGCATCGCTTTTTCTGATGACCGAGATTTTTCCGTTTTGCTCTATGATTCCGTATTCCACCTCGGAAATGTCACCGACACCGCAAACGCGCAATTCGGATAGAATTTCGTTTATGGATATTCGGTTGTCGCAGAGCGCTTTTTGCAAAAGCTTTCCTTTATATATTATATATACGGGCGCGCCCTCGACCGCGCGCTTCAGTGTGGGGAGCTTGTTTTTCAGCGCCGCGATTATTATTTCGATACAGAGAATAAAGGTTACCGGTATAACCGCGTGTAAAAGCGGCACCGAGGTGTCGCATATCGGTATCGAAGCAATTTCGGATATCAGAAGCGTCGAAACAAGCTCCCCGACCTCAAATTCTCCTATCTGTCTTTTTCCCATTATCTTCAATGAAACCGTCAAAAAGAAATATATTATTATAGTTCTTATAAGTATCGTAGCCATAAATTTCTCCATTTTTTACTATGTTGTGAT
>JAZNFU010000135.1:0-5723 GCA_045576135.1 Eubacteriales bacterium | reverse complement strand
GTTCTTCCGTATTTAAGGTCGCCGCAAACGCCGACGGTGATGTTATCGAATCTTCCGCATTTGCGCTTTATTGTGAGCAGGTCGGTAAGCGTTTGGGTGGGGTGGAAGTGTCCGCCGTCGCCCGCGTTTATGATAGGCACGCGCGAGACACTCGCCGCAACTATCGGAGCACCCTCTTTGGGGTGGCGCATCGCAATTATATCACTGTACGCGCTGACCATTCTGATGGTGTCCGAAACCGTTTCACCCTTGGAAACCGATGAGCTTCCCGCGTTCGAAAAGCCGAGCACGTTGCCGCCGAGGGACATCATAGCGCTCGTGAAGCTGAGCCTGGTTCTCGTGGACGGCTCGAAGAAAAGCGTTCCGAGAATTTTTCCCCGACACGCCTCGGCGTATGCCTCGGGATTTGCGATAATATCGCACGCCGTGTTGCAAAGCGAGTCGATTTCAGCGGTTGAAAAATCAAGAATATCTACGAGATTTCTCATAATTTTCTCCTTTAAGCCTTGGCGCCGTTTATTTCAAGATACTTCTTTATGCGCTCAACGTTTTCGCGGTTTTTCTCGTCCTCTTCAAGATAATCGATAATATCGTAAACGTCAACCACCGAGTAAACCGGGAAGCCGAATTCCTCGCCGACCTCAGCCATAGCCGATTTTTCGGTCTTGCCCTTTTCCTTTCTGTCAACCATAACGAAGGTCGCGATAACCCTCGTGCCCTTAAGCGATGAGAGGATTTCCATACTCTCGCGGATAGCCGTGCCTGCGGTGATTACGTCCTCAACTATAACGATTTCCTCGTTTTCCTTCGGAACGTAGCCGACGAAAACTCCGCCCTCGCCGTGATCCTTCGCTTCCTTTCTGTTAAAGAAGAAGGGGAGGTCGAGTCCGCACTTCGAAAGCGCAACCGCAGAGGAAACGGCAATCGAAATACCCTTATAAGCGGGGCCGTAGAGCACCGCCTTTTTATTTCCTACCTTTTCAAGATACGCCTTTGCGTAAAACTCGCCGAGCTTGGATATCTGCTCACCCGTCTTGATGTCGCCGGCGTTTATGAAATAGGGAATCTTTCTTCCGCTTTTCGCGGTGAAATCGCCGAATTTAAGAACTCCCGCATCCTCAAGAAACTTTATAAATTCTCTTTTGTAGCTTTCCATTTTTAAATCTCCTTTTAGTCAACGAATTAATCAACGAATCAGTCAACGAATTCCGAAACGCAACGGTCGTAAGCGGCTACGGGGTCTGCGGCTGCCGTGATAGGTCTGCCGACTACGATGTAATCCGAGCCGATTTTCTTCGCCTCGGCGGGTGTCATAACGCGCTTCTGGTCGCCAAGCTCACCGTCGGGAAATCTTACGCCGGGGGTTACGGTAACGAAGTCCTTGCCGCATCTGTCGTGCACCTTACCCGCCTCAAGAGGTGAGCAAACCACGCCGTCGAGTCCTGCGAGCTTCGCGTTGTGCGCGTAGTGCATAACCACCTCGGCGATAGGCTCGTTTATGAGAAGGTCCCTTTTCATAGTTTCCTCGTCGGTCGAGGTAAGCTGGGTTACCGCGATAAGCATCGGACGGGTGCCGTCGGGGCGTGTAAGTCCCTCAAGCGCCGCCTGCATCATCGGGATAGTGCCGCCCGCATGAAGATTAGTCATATCAACGTCAAGTCCGGAAAGCACAGCCATCGATTTTTTAACCGTGTTGGGAATGTCGTGAAGCTTTAAGTCGAGGAATATCTTATGTCCTCTTTTCTTGATTTCGCGAACTATCGCGGGGCCCTCGGCGTAGAAAAGCTCCATTCCTATCTTTACGAAAGGCTTCTTTCCTACGAATTTATCGAGAAATTCAAATGTTTTTTCCGCGCTTGCAAAGTCGCAAGCAATAATTACGTCGCGTCCCATCAGTGTGCACCTCCGAGTATTTCTTTTAATGATTTTATTCCGTATTTTTCCATAGCGGCGGGAAGAGCCTCTATTATATCGCGGCAGGCGTAGGGGTTGACGAGGTTTTCAGCACCCACCTCAACGGCCGTCGCACCCGCGAGCATAAATTCGATAACGTCCTCCGCCGTGGCGATACCGCCCATTCCGACGATTGGAATTTTAACCGCGTCGTATACCTGATACACCATTCGCACCGCCACGGGTTTGATAGCCGGGCCGGAATAGCCGCCGGTCTTGTTGGCAAGAATCGGCTTTTTGCTCCTCAGGTCTATTCTCATACCGAGAAGCGTGTTGATAAGGCTCACGCCGTCAGCGCCCTCCGCCTCGCACGCCTTTGCTATCGATACGATGTCGGTGACGTTCGGCGAAAGCTTTATAATAAGCGGCTTTTTGGTAACCGCGCGCACCGCCTTCGTTATTTTCCCCGCCATTTCGGGACTCGTGCCGAAGCTCATACCGCCCCCGTGCACGTTGGGGCAGGAAATATTTACCTCAAACCAGCCGATATCTCCCTCGCCGTCAAGAGCTGAAACCGTCGATACGTATTCCTCCTCGGAAAAGCCGCTGACGTTTGCCATAACCGGCTTATGAAAGACGCGGCGAAGCTTGGGAAGCTCGGTGTCGATAACTCTTTCGACTCCCGGATTCTGAAGTCCTACGGCGTTGAGCATACCCGACGGACACTCGGCAATTCTCGGCGTCGGGTTGCCGAATCTCGCATCGCGCGTCGTACCCTTGAACGAGAGTGAGCCGAGCATATTTATGTCGTAAAGCTCTGCGAATTCATAGCCGAAGCCAAAGGTTCCGCTGGCGGGAATTATGGGGTTTGAAAGCTCCACGCCGCAGAGAACGGTTGATAAATCTACCATATAATTTCCTCCTTCGTCAGCACCGGTCCTTCGCGGCAAATACGCTTATTTGCAAACTTTGTTTTACAAGAACAGCCCATACAAGCTCCAAAACCACAGCCCATACGCTCCTCAAAGCTGAACTGTCCGTCGGTTTTGCTCGCGCCGTTTACAGCGCGGAGCATCGGCATCGGGCCGCAGGTGAAGAAGTAGGTGTAGTCTATATTTGCCATAGCGTCGGTGACGAAGCCGCGAGTGCCGTGCGAGCCGTCAGCCGTCGTCACGATAACCTCACAGCCGAGCGCTGTGAATTCTTCCTCGAAGAAGACCTCGTCCTTGGTGTTGAAGCCGAGTATGACCGTCGGACGCTTGCCGAGTGCTATAAGTCTTTTTGCGAGCATATACATCGGGGGCACGCCCGCACCTCCGCCGATAAGCAGGGGACGCTCGCCCGCGGGGGCGAGGTCGTAGCCGTTACCGAGTCCTGTGAGAACCGAAAGCTCCTCGCCCGGCTGCATTGAAGCCATAAGCTCGGTGCCCGCGCCAACCGCCTTGAATATAAGCGTGAGCGAATCGCCCTCGGCGTCGCATACCGAGATAGGACGGCGAAGATAGAAGCCCGAAAGCTTCACGTTTACGAACTGACCGGGGGCGCTGATATCCGATATATCACCCGAGAGCCGCCAAAGATACGTGTTCTTGGCGACTTTTTTGCACTCGGTCAGGTTGAATTTAGTATCCTTCACGTCGGGACTCCTCTTAGCTGTCGATGGTGGATATCGTTATGGTTATATCCTCAAGCACGTCAAGAAGCACTCTTACCGTGTCAAGAGAGGTGAACATCGTCGTTCCGGTTTCTACTGCAAGGCGGCGAATCTCGTATCCGTCCTTCTGCTGAGCCATAGAGCCTACGCTGCTCGTGTTGATAACGTAAGCGATATGTCCCTGCTTGATGGAGGAGGGGATATCGTCCTCGTCCTCGCTGAGCTTTTTCTTAACTCTGGTCTTGATGCCGTTTTCCTTGAGGAATTTCGCCGTACCGCTCGTTGCCTCGATGTTGAAGCCGAGATTGTAGAAGCGTCTGATAAGAGGAAGAGCCTCCACCTTGTCCTCGTCGGCGATGGTAACGAGCACCGTTCCGTAATTTTGCACGTTCGTGCCTGCTGCCTGAAGCGCCTTGTAGAATGCTCTGTTGAGGTCGTCGTCGTAGCCGATAGCCTCGCCCGTGGATTTCATTTCGGGGGAGAGGTAGGCGTCGATTCCGGTGATTTTCTTGAAGGAGAATACGGGTGCTTTACAATACCATCTCTTTTTCTCCTCGGGGTAAAGCGAGAATATTCCAAGCTCCTTGAGCGACTTTCCGAGAATTACCTCGGTAGCGATGTCCGCGAGCGAGTAGCCGGTGGACTTGGAGAGGAAGGGGACGGTTCTTGATGAGCGCGGGTTAACCTCGATAATGTAGACGTCGTCCTTCTCGTCAACTATAAACTGAATGTTGAAAAGACCCACGATGCCAAGACCGAGTCCGAGCTTTTTCGAATAGGTGAGAATCTTGCCCTTTACGGCGTCCGAAACCGAGTAGGTGGGGTAAACGCTCGTGCTGTCGCCCGAGTGTACGCCGGTGCGCTCAACAAGCTCCATAATACCCGCAACGAAAACGTCGTGTCCGTCACAGATTGCGTCAACCTCGACCTCCTTACCCTGAATGTAGTGGTCAACGAGCACGGGCTTGTCCTCGTCGATTTCAACCGCGGTTTTGAGGTAGTGGCGAAGCTGCTGCTCGTTACCTACGAGCTGCATAGCACGGCCGCCGAGAACGAAGGACGGGCGGACGAGCACGGGGTAGCCGATTTCCTTGGCAACCTTAACGCCGTCCTCGATTTTCGTAACCGCTCTGCCCTGCGGCTGAGGAATGGAAAGCTCGGCGAGTATTTTTTCAAACGCGTCGCGGTTTTCCGCGCGCTCGATAGCGTCACAGTCGGTACCGATGATTTTTACACCGCGCTTTGCAAGCGGCTCGGCAAGGTTGATAGCCGTCTGTCCTCCGAGCGAGGCGATAACGCCGTGGGGCTTTTCAAAGTCGATAACGCTCATAACGTCCTCGACCGTCAGCGGCTCGAAGTAGAGCTTGTCCGAGGTGGTGTAGTCGGTGGATACGGTTTCGGGGTTGTTGTTTATGATAATAGCCTCGTAGCCGGAGTTTTTGATGGTGTTTACCGCGTGTACGGTGGAGTAGTCGAACTCAACGCCCTGACCGATTCTGATAGGACCCGCGCCGAGAACGATTACCTTCTTTCTGTCGGTGAGACGGGACTCGCACTCGCCGGTGTAAGAGGAGTAGAAGTAGGGGGTGTAGGCTCCGACGTGCGCCGTGTCAACCATTCTGAAGGCGGGGATAATGCCCTCGCTCCGTCTGAGATTGTAGATTTCAAGCTCACTCTTGCCCCAAAGCTTCGCGATATACTTGTCCGAGAAGCCCATAAGCTTCGCAGCCTTGAGAGTTTTTACGCAGCCCGCGTTATCCGAAAGCGTTTTTTCCATATCCACGATTTTCTTGAAAGAATCGAGGAAATAGGGCGTAATCATAGTGATTTTCGCAATTTTTTCGTTCGGCACGCCGCGGCGCATAAGCTCGGTGATGGCAAAGGCGTTGTCGTCGTGGAATTCGTTTATATATTCGAGAATTTCCTCGGTGGATTTTCCGTCGAACTTGGGCATATAGAGGTGGCAAACGCCGATTTCAAGCGAGCGCACCGATTTGAGAATACATTCCTCAAGGTTAGAGCCGATACCCATACATTCGCCGGTAGCCTTCATCTGCGTGCCGAGCTTGTTGGGTACGGAGGTGAACTTATCGAACGGGAAGCGCGGGAACTTTGCAACGATATAGTCAAGCTTCGGCTCAAACGATGCGCGAGTGCCTGCAACCTCAATTTCATC
>JAZNFU010000134.1:0-5114 GCA_045576135.1 Eubacteriales bacterium | reverse complement strand
ACTAAAGTGCATAAAAGTCCCGATTGAGCTTGTTGCTTTTTAAAATTAGTTTACATTCAAATCAGATTGAAACAAAAAAAGCGTTTGCACTTTTACAAACGCTTTTTGCATATTTTTCAATCTTTTGTTTACATTATTGCGGTTTTATTGAATTACGCGAACTCTGATAACACCGTCGAGGCTCTCAATTTCTTTCACGATTTCCTCGGTTGCGGGTTCTACGATTTCAAGCATCGTGTATGCGAACTCACCCTTTGAGCCGTTGGTCATATTCTCGATGTTGATACCTCTTTTAGATACTGCCGAGGTAATACGCGAAATCATATTCGCCACGTTCTTATGCATAACGCAGACTCTGGGCAAGCCAGAATAAGGAAGCGATACGGACGGATAGTTGACCGAGTTAATGATGTTACCGTTATTGAGGAACTCAATAAGCTCGTTTGCAGCCATAACGGCGCAGTTATCCTCACTTTCCTCGGTAGATGCACCAAGGTGGGGAATATTTATGACGTTCTTAACTCCAAGAGTCTTCTCGGTGGGGAAATCGGTTACGTACGCTGCAACCTTTCCGGACTCAAGGGCCTCCTTCATATCCTCCATATTTACGAGATCGGCACGCGCAAGGTTAATAATTCTTACGCCGTCACGCATCTTTGCAATATTCTCCTTATTTATCATTCCGCGCGTGGTTTCGGTTGCGGGAACGTGGAGTGTTATATAATCGGAATTTTTGAATACGTCGTCGTATCCGTCGGCGTTATGTACCGAGTGGGAGAGGTTCCAAGCGGCTCTTACCGTGATATAGGGGTCGTATCCCATTACGTTCATACCGAGCGAGCGTGCGCTGTTGGCAACAAGACCGCCTATTGCGCCAAGACCGATAACACCGAGCGTTTTTCCCATAACCTCGCAACCCGAAAAGGCGCTCTTTCCTTTTTCAACAGCCTTCGCAACGTCGGCACCGCCCGCAAGTCCCTCGGCAAATTTCACACCGCCGACAACGTCACGCGATGCAAGGAAAAGCGCACAAAGTGCAAGCTCCTTTACACCGTTTGCATTAGCACCGGGTGTATTGAATACTACGATACCGTCGTTTGCACAGCGCTCAAGCGGAATGTTATTTACACCGGCACCCGCTCTGGAAATCGCGAGAAGCTTATCGCCAAAGGTCATATCGTGCATTACAGCCGAGCGCACCATTATTGCATCGGGATTTTCGACGTCCTCGGAAACGGTAAAATACTTGCTGTCAAACTTGCTCGTGCCGACAGCGGCAATCTTATTAAGCAGCTTTATATTCTTCATAGTTGTTCTCCTTTTAAATGCGCAGGACAGCGAATGGCTCGCTGTCCCATATTTGTTTAGATTTTGGGGTTGTTCATAGCGAATCGCTTCATAAACTCCACGAGCTTTTCAACACCCTCGTAGGGCATAGCGTTATAAATAGAAGCTCTCATACCGCCAACCGAACGGTGACCGCCAAGGTTAACGAGTCCGGCCTCCTTCGCTTCCTTTATAAATTTCTTATCAAGCTCCGCGTTTCCGGTTACGAATACGACGTTCATCATAGAACGGCACTTCTTATCAACGGGTGCTGTATAATAGGTCTGCGAATCGAGGTAGTCGTAAAGCACGCTCGCCTTCTTCTCGTTGCGGCGCTTCATCTCGTCAAGTCCGCCGATGGAAAGAAGATAATCAAACACAAGCTTCGCGATATATATCGACCAGCAGGGCGGAGTGTTGTACATAGAATCGTTATCAGCCATAAGCTTATAGTCGAGCATACACGGAGTGTCGGGACGGGCATTTCCGAGAAGGTCCTCTCTGACTATAACTATGGTAACTCCGGCAGGAGCGATATTCTTCTGTGCTCCGGCATAAATAAGAGCAAACTTCGAAACGTCAACCGGCTCCGAAAGGATACAGGACGACATATCTGCTACGAGCGGAATATTTCCCGTGTCGGGAATCTCGTGGAATTTCGTTCCGTATATGGTGTTATTGTAGCATATATGGACGTAATCCGCGTCGGGTCTGAAATCACTTCTCTTTGTTTCGGGAATTGTCGAGAAGGTCGGAATAGCGCCCGCACTCGATGCGGCTATTGCGATATCTCCGTATTTCTTTGCTTCAATAGCAGCCTTTTTCGAGAACTGTCCTGAAACTATATAGTCTGCACATTTTCGTTCTGAAAGAAGGTTAAGCGGAACAGCTGCAAACTGAAGCGATGCACCTCCTTGCATAAAAAGCACCTTGTAATTATCGGGAATGTTCATCAGCTTGCGAAGCGATGACTCTGCCCCTCCAATAATACTCTCAAATTCCGGTGTACGATGACTCATCTCCATTACCGACATTCCGGAATCGCCGTACGACAAAAGGTCTTCTCTTGCCGATTCAAGCACTTCCATAGGCAGCATAGAGGGTCCTGCTGAAAAATTATATACTCTGTTCATAACTTCTCCTTTCCGAACAGCTTCAATCTAAATTTAAGAATACATAGATTATAATGAGCAAAGTCCGAGTCTGTCTGCTCGCAAGCAAGCTCGGACGACCTCATTTCAAGGAATGTATGAAAAGCGCAGCTTTTCGAGGGAATGCCTTTTCGGCATTACCGTAAATTTTGATGGCACCGAGGCATCAAAATTTAAGAATACATAGATTATACTACTCCGTTATATTTTTGTCAATAGAAAACTGCGGTTTTTTAAAACCTTTTTCCCGACTGTACAAAAAAACGGAATTATTTTACTTTTCAGTAATTCTTGAGCCTAATTTTTCTTTCTGTGAACACCTTATCCGATACTCGCTCGGAGTCATTCCCGTTGCGTCAACAAATGCGTTTTTAAACGCCGTGCCGGTCTTGAAACCGATGCGATGAGCTATTTTGGCTATGGTTTCATCACCGTCAACAAGCAGACGCTTGGCATAGCTTATTCGCTTCTCGTATACAAGCTCACGCAGAGTTTTTCCGTAATGCGCCTTTACTATTCTATCCATATGGCGTCTTGTGATGCAAAGTCTTTTCGCTACCTCGTTTACGTCGAATTCCTCCGCATAATTAGCTGATACGAGCTGCTCCAAGAGCAAAAAGCGTGCAATATCCTTTTCACGCCCAAACACCCTCGCACACGCATTATCATCAGAATGAACGTGAGAATACTCAAACTCGCAAAGCTTTTTGAGAATGAACAAAAACTGAAGCGCGGGCATTGGCGAGAGAGTTTCCCACTTTTCATCCTTGAGCGATATCAGCATATTATATACGTCGATAGCACCTCGGTATATTCTCGCTTTTTTTATTTCGAGAACATCTGCAAAATCAGCGTACAGATTATAGGTTGATTTATTTTCAACACGGCTGCCGGTAAAGCCGAGTGAGGACAGCGAGCCGAGATTTCCAAACGCAAAATGCGGATAATTCGACGGAATCAGGGCAACGTCCCCTCGCGACAGCTTTATTATACCGTCAGGTGTCATAACGGACGCTCCATCCGAAACGCAGCAAAAAATCTCCGTATACGAGTGTATGTGCATTATCATATCTACGTCAAGCGTCGTCACAACGCCGGCATTCATTGCTTCGTGTCCGTAGAAAAAGACCGCTAATGATAGATTGTTCACGCTGACGCGGTATTCCTTTTCCACCACGCTCGTTATCGTATCTTCTTCTCTGTATCTCATTTTCACTCCGAAATCAGTAGTAGATTTGTGCTATACATAAAATATACAAAATTTTTTTGAGTTTGTCAACACGCACATCGATTTTTGGACATTTTTTTATTTTTTTGTCTTGATTTGAACTTGACTTTGTAAAGGATGCAAGGTATACTAATTTCGAAAAGTACGAATTCAAAAAAAGCCGCTTTATAAAAATCTTCAAAAGGAACAAAAGTATGAAAATCATCGAAAAAGGCATCGTTTACAGAGCCGAGGGACAGCCGTCCAGATATCAGGGTTGGCCGTCGGTTACGGTTGACGAAAAGGACACGCTTTACGCTGTATTTTCGGGATACCGTTCATCGCACGTTTGCCCTATGGGCAAAACCGTTATGTGCGTGAGCAATAACGGCGGTACGCTTTGGAGTTGCCCCATTATCGTAAACGACACAAAATACGACGACAGAGATGCTGGAATTACCTATCTCGGCGACGGAAAGATGGTACTCTCCTGGTTCCACAACACCCCCGAATATTACGTCGGTCCTTGGCGTGACAGAGTCGTAACGAAGGCCGAGCCTGACGCGCTTCCCGTAGTCCTCGGTATGCTCGAGGTGTACGAAAGCTATCCGAAGGAAGACCGCTCGGCAAGATCCTATACGATGGTATCGGACAACTACGGAATGAGCTGGCACTCAAAATGCGAAATACCAGTTTCCGCGCCTCACGGAGCGGTATACACAAAATCCGGGCGCTTGCTCTATTTGGGTAAGGTAACGAAAAGCCATTGCGAAATGGTTGGCAACCTTCTTTACAACCGTGCGGATATCGCCCTTTACGAAAGCTTTGACAGCGGCAAGAGCTGGGAGCTCGTATCCACCATTCCGCTTGATGATATCAACATACGCAAAAACTCGTACGAGCCTCATATCACCGAGCTTGCGGACGGAACGCTGCTTGGCGCAATAAGGCTTGGCGAAAAAGAGGATTTCACTATTTACACCGTACGCTCGACGGACGGCGGAAAAACCTGGAGCGAGCCTGCAATGACCGGAATTTGCGGCTCTCCCCCTCACTTCCTTCCTCTTCGTGACGGAAACCTTATGATGTCCTATTCAAGACGCCTTGACCCCTGTGGCTCAAGAGCGAGAATAAGCACCAACGGCGGAAAAACCTGGAGCGAGGAGTACGTGCTTTCCGAAGCACCGACGAACGACCACGGCTATGCGGCAACCGCAGAGCTTTCGGACGGCTCACTCGTTACCGTATATTACGAAATTTACGGTGAGGACACAAAAACCTCGATACTCTACACGAAGTGGGAACGCTGACATAAAGTCAAACAGCAATGAAAAAAGTCTATCGCGCGGCGATAGACTTTTTTATATTTAGACTTGAAAATGCAACAAAAAGTGATTTTTTGAAGTCGGATCGTAGCCATGTCGTTCTGT
>JAZNFU010000133.1:0-3879 GCA_045576135.1 Eubacteriales bacterium | reverse complement strand
TCCCTTCCTTGAAAACGACGACAACACCCGTGCGCTTATGGGCTCGAACATGCAGAAGCAGGCCGTGCCGCTTATGATTACCGATTCGCCCATCGTTGCAACGGGTATGGAGTATAAGGCGGCGGTAGACTCCGGCGCCGTCGTTCTTGCAAAGGAGAGTGGCGTCGTCGAGCGCGCAAGCGGCTCGGAAATCGTCATTCTTAACGAGGAGGGCCGTAAGGATACCTACCATCTTATTAAATTCAAGAGATCCAACCAGGGCACCTGTGTAACCAGCGTGCAATAGTTAACGAGGGCGACAGAGTCGCGGCAGGTCAGGTTATTGCTGACGGTCCCGCTACCGCAAACGGAGAGATTTCTCTCGGTAAGAACGCTCTTATCGGCTTTATGACCTGGGAGGGCTACAACTACGAGGACGCGGTTCTTCTCAACGAGAAGCTCGTAAGAGAAGATATGAATACCTCTATTCATATTGAAAAGTTCACGAAAGAGTCCCGTGATACCAAGCTCGGTGCTCAGGAAATAACCAGAGAGGTTCCCAACGTGTCCGAGGATGCGCTCAAGAACCTTGACAACGACGGTATTATAAGAATAGGTACGGAGGTTCGCCCCGGAGATATTCTCGTAGGTATGGTAACGCCTAAGGGCGAAACCGAGCTTACCCCCGAGGAAAGACTGCTTCGCGCAATATTCGGTGAGAAGGCGCGAGAGGTTAAGGACTCCTCGCTTAAGATGCGCCACGGTGAGTACGGCGTCGTGGTTGACGTTAAGATATACGACCGCACGAATTCCGACGAGCTTGCTCCCGGTGTAAACAAGGTCGTTCACGTTTACGTTGCACAGAAGCGTAAGATATCCGTCGGAGATAAGATGGCGGGCCGTCACGGAAACAAGGGTGTCGTATCGAGAATACTTCCTCCTGAGGATATGCCCTTCTTGGCGGACGGTACACCTCTTGATATCGTTCTTAACCCGCTGGGCGTTCCTTCACGTATGAATATCGGTCAGGTGCTTGAGGTGCATCTCGGTATTGCCTGCAGAAAGCTCGGCATAAAGATAATGACACCCGTATTCGACGGTGCAAAGGAAACCGATATTCTCGAATTGCTCCGTCAGGCTAAGTACACGCGCGATATCCGTCCGGGTGAGAGCGTTCGCGGTAAGGCGGTGTTTATGGAGGTCGTTCGCGAGGACGGCAAGCCGGACCTTCAGCGCGTAGAGCAGGAGATCGTTGACGACGACGAGAAGCTTCAGGCTCTTATGGCTAAGGCAACGCTTAAGGTTATAGACGGTAAGGTAACGCTTTACGACGGACGTACGGGCGAGGCGTTTGACAACCCCGTTACCGTAGGTATAATGTATTACCTCAAGCTTCACCACCTCGTTGACGATAAGATCCACGCGCGTTCAATAGGCTCGTATTCGCTCGTAACGCAGCAGCCCCTGGGCGGAAAGGCACAGTTTGGAGGACAGCGTTTCGGAGAGATGGAGGTTTGGGCGCTCGAGGCTTACGGTGCGGCGTATACCCTTCAGGAAATTCTTACCGTTAAATCCGACGATATTGCGGGAAGAACAAAAACTTACGAAGCTATTGTAAAAGGACAAAATATTCCTACACCCGGTATTCCCGAATCCTTCAAGGTGCTCGTCAAGGAGCTTCAGGCACTCTGCCTTGACGTCAGAGTTCTTGATAAGGATGGAGAGGACGTTGACATTTCCGGTCTTTGCGACGACGATACGCCTCAATTCGCTACGATAGAGGAAGTAGAGCGCAGCGCAGACGCACAGGCTGAGGATGACAATACCGAGTATGACGGCGACGAGGAGCTTGACGACTTCGACGGCGAGGATGACGACTACGCCTACGATGAGAGCGACGACGAAGCTGAAGAATACTACGAAGACGAGGAATAATTTTTACGGAAGGGAAGGGGCTTCTCCGAAAACAAAGGTGAAGCCTACAATATAAAAATCTATGGAAAGAAATACGTTTGATTCTATTAAAATAGGTCTTGCTTCTCCCGAAATGATCCGTTCGTGGTCGCACGGAGAGGTTACCAAGGCTGAAACAATCAACTACCGTACCTTGAAAGCCGAGCGCGACGGTCTTTTCTGCGAAAAGATTTTTGGCCCGACGAAAGACTGGGAATGTCTTTGCGGTAAATATAAGCGCGTTCGCTTTAAGGGTAAGGTATGCGAAAAGTGCGGCGTTGAGGTAACGACCAAAAAGGTTCGCCGCGAGCGTATGGGCAACATTGAGCTTGCCGCGCCCGTATCGCATATCTGGTATTTCAAGGCGTTGCCCTCGAGAATGGTGCTTATGCTTGATATACCTGCAAAATCGCTTGAGCGCGTTCTGTATTTCGCAAGATATATAGTTATCGATCCCGGCAGCACGCCGCTTGAGAAGAAGCAGATTCTCACCGATGCGGAATATAAAACCGCAAGAGAAAAATACGAGGACGATTTCCGCGCGGGAATGGGTGCCGAGGCTATCCGCGAGCTTCTTGCCGAGATAGACCTTGATGCTCTTTCTGCTGAGCTTCGCGAGAAGCTTGAAGAGTCCTCCGGACCCAAAAAGGCTAAAATAATCAAAAGACTCGAGGTTGTCGAGGCGTTCAGAAAATCGGGCAACCGTCCCGAGTGGATGATACTCGAAACTATCCCCGTGCTTCCCGCTGACATAAGACCTATGGTACAGCTTGACGGCGGCCGCTTCGCAGCGTCGGATATAAACGAGCTTTACAGACGAGTCATAAACAGAAACAACCGTCTTAAGCACTTCCTTGAGATGAATGCGCCCGAAATCATCATCAGAAACGAGAAGCGTATGCTTCAGGAGTTCGTTGATGCTCTTATCGATAACGGTAAGCACGGAAAGAGTGTTACCGGTGCATCCAACAGACCTCTCAAGTCGCTCTCCGAGATTCTTCGCGGTAAGCAGGGACGCTTCCGTCAGAACCTCCTCGGTAAGCGTGTTGACTATTCGGGCCGTTCGGTTATCGTCGTTGGTCCTGAGCTTAAGATTTATCAGTGCGGTCTTCCTAAGGAAATGGCACTTGAATTGTTCAAGCCCTTCGTTATGAAGCGACTTATCGAAACCCAGAAGGCTAATTCCATCAAGGACGCAAAGAGAAAGGCCGATAAGGCTGTTTCCGCTGAGGTTTGGGACGCTCTCGAAATCGTTATTCGTGAACACCCCGTGCTTCTTAACCGAGCTCCCACACTTCACAGACTTTCAATTCAGGCATTCGAGCCTGTGCTTGTAGAGGGAAGAGCTATCAAGCTTCACCCGCTTGTATGTACGGCATTTAACGCTGACTTCGACGGAGACCAGATGCCTGTTCACGTACCGCTTTCGGCAGAGGCACAGGCAGAGGCAAGATTCCTCATGCTTTCCGCAAACAACCTCTTGAAGCCTATGGACGGTAGAGCGGTTGCAGTTCCTTCACAGGATATGATACTTGGTTCTTACTATCTTACAATGGACAAGGCAGGCGAGCCCGGCGAGGGCAGATGCTTCCGTGACTTCAATGAGGCTATGATGGCTTATGCAAACGGAACTCTCGGTCTCCATGCTCCTATTAAGATAAGACTTGAGAAGGAGATAGACGGTAATAAGGTTTCTAAGATAGTAAACGCTACTCTTGGACGTCTTATCTTTAATGCTCCTATTCCTCAGGACCTTGGATTTATTGAGAGAAAGAGCGAGGACGATATGTTCGAGCTTGAGATACAGAAGGTCGTTAAGAAGAAAGAGCTCGGTCAGATCATTGACCGTTGTATCAAGAAGCACGGCGCATCTATTTGTGCTAATATGCTTGATGATATCAAGGAGATGGGTTATCACTACTCCACAAGAGCATCCTTCTCGATCTC
>JAZNFU010000132.1:0-1784 GCA_045576135.1 Eubacteriales bacterium | reverse complement strand
ATTTCCTTCCATTCGCTTGAGGACAGGCTCGTAAAGCAGGCGTACAAGGAATTGGCAAGCGGCTGTACCTGCCCACCGGATTTCCCCGTTTGCGTATGCGGCAAAACGCCGGTAATAAAGGAAATTAGCAAAAAGCCCATTCTTCCCTCCCAAACGGAAATAAACGAAAATTCGAGAGCCAGAAGCGCAAAGCTTCGTGTGGCTGAAAAAATATAAAAGGAGATAACCAAAAATGGCATTACATAATAACGCTTATGACAGACTTTATAACAATATGAAAAATTCTTTCACGGTTGTAAACGACGGCTGTGAATGCACCCTTGGCGAATATATGCTCAAAAAAGCAAAAGAAAAGCAAAATACCTCAAATCTGCCCGTAGCGATGTACGGTAAGGATACTGCCGTTGCGGCTATATACTCCTACGTCAACGACAAGCTCACGATAAAAGCTCCGCCCGTAAAGGATAAGACTATAAAGGCGTTTCCCTTCCGTTCCTGCGCTGCCGCTATGCTTTCGGCGGTCGTTTGCTGCGCCGTGATTTTCTCATACGGCAATTTCATAGTGAGCGAAAACGAAAGAGCGTCTTACGTTGCGGAAATTGAGAACGAGGACAGCGCACCTCAGCAGACGGTTGACACAGATAACGCACAAAACAAATAATCCACATAAATACCGAATACGAGTAATATAATATAGCGACACCCAAAGGGGCGTCGCTATATTTTTTGTTACGTCGGAGTGAGGAATGAAATCGAAAATAAACAGAGCAAGCGGAATTATTAATATCACAAAAAAACGCACTTTGATAATACTTACGGTTTTTGCGCTGATTCTATCGTACTTGCTTGTGAATTTATTTAAAATACAGTACCTCGGTTATGCGTATTACAAGGATAAAACCTACGACCAGGTCACTACCTCATCAGCACTTCGTGCAAAGCGCGGAAATATATACGACAGCAATATGAATATTCTTGCCACGAATAAAACCGTATGGCGTATTTTCCTATCTCCAAAGGAGATAAAGACGGCGGAAAAATCGGGCGGTAAGGATTATACGAGCTTAATATCCGACGGACTTTCTGAAATCCTTTCGGTAAACAGAGATACGCTTTACGAAAAAATCAAAAACAGTAACGTCTTGGACGTTACGGTAAAAAAATCGGCAAGCGAGGACGAATATACGCGCGTTCTCGATTTCATAAATACGAATGGCCTTGAAAAGATTATATTTACCGAGGCGGAAACCACGAGGTATTATCCCGAGGGAACTCTTGCCGCGCACGTTCTCGGCTTCGTAGGAAGCGACAGTCAAGGACTTTACGGACTCGAATACTACTACGATTCTATTTTAGCCGGAACCGACGGATTATATCTGTACGCAAAGGATGCAAACGGCAACGCCCTGCCGGGTGAATATTCATCCTATGTCCCCGCTGAAGACGGCTACAGCATCGTAACGACCATAGACACCTTCGTCCAAACCGAGCTTGAGAGCCAGCTTGAGCGAATCAGGCTTAACCACGGCGTAAGCAATCGCGTTACCGGAATAGTTATGGACACCTCCACGGGCGCTATACTCGCCATGGCAACCTCCTCACCGTTCGATCCCAACAACCCCTACGAGCTTGACGAGGTTTCGCAGCTGATGCTTAACACCTCAGGGCTTGACGTCGGAAGCGAGGAATATAACGCGTATAAAATAGCCTTGATGCAAACTATGTGGTCGAACAAAGCGGTAAGCGAAACCTACGAGCCGGGCTCAACCTTTAAAATAATAACC
>JAZNFU010000131.1:0-2145 GCA_045576135.1 Eubacteriales bacterium | reverse complement strand
ACAAAAACGAAGAAACCGCAGGTTTCAACCTTGATTTCCTCTAATGAATCGATAATACGAAACGAGGCACCGTGCTCTTTTACACAACGCCTCGTTTTTTATTCGGTTATTCCCAAATTTCCCCACTGGGCGAGAGAATTTGAGGAAGAAACCGTCGGCTGACGAGCGATAGGCGTACAAGCGTACGTCGAGCGAGGAAACGGCGGTAAAATAAAAAACGATTAACAAAAACGAAGAAACCGCAGGTTTCAACCTTGATTTCCTCTAATGAATCGATAATACGAAACGAGGCACCGTGCTCTTTTACACAACGCCTCGTTTTTTATTCGGTTATTCCCAAATTATCCGCCCGGAATTATTTCTTTAATGCGATTGCACGCTTAGCACTCTGTGCAATATTCTTCGCAGTAAGTCCGTAAATCTCAAGAAGCTCCGGAACCTTTCCGCTTCTGCCGTAAAGGTCGTTTACGCCAACCTTAACTACGGGCACGGGATAGCTTTCAGCTACCGCGTCGCAAACCGCAGAGCCAAGACCGCCTATTACGCTATGCTCCTCGGCGGTAACGATAGCGCCGCTCTTTTTAGCCATAGCCGTGATAAGCTCACAGTCAAGCGGCTTGATGGTATGTATATCAACGACGCCGGCGTCAATTCCCTCTGCCGCGAGCATTTCTGCCGCTTCGACAGCGAGGTGCACCATAAATCCGGTCGCTACGATGGTAACGTCCTTACCCTCTTTGTATACGACACCCTTACCGATTTCAAATTTGTAACCGGGGATTTCGGGGGTGAGATTCGGAACGGCAAATCTGCCGAATCTGAGGTAAACCGGACCGTTGAAGTTTATAGCCGCCTCTACCGCGAGAGTAGCCTCGTCAGCGTCTGCGGGAGAGATTACGGTCATACCGGGGATAGTTCTCATAAGAGCTATATCCTCGTTACACTGGTGCGTAGCACCGTCCTCGCCGACGGTGATGCCCGCGTGGGTTGCGCCAATCTTTACGTTAAGGTGGGGGTAGCCTATCGAGTTTCTTACCTGTTCAAAAGCTCTGCCCGCTGCAAACATTGCAAACGAGGACGCAAAAACGGTCTTACCCGTAGTAGCGATACCTGCCGCAACGCTTACCATATTTCCCTCTGCTATACCGCAGTCAAAGAATCTTTCGGGATATTTTTTCTTGAACATTCCCGTCTTGGTTGCTTCCGCGAGGTCCGCGTCAAGAACGAGGAAATCATATTTTTCGCCAAGGGCGGCGAGCGCCTGTCCATAGCTTTCTCTTGTTGCCTTCTTATCTGCCACGTCACTCACCTCATTTCAAGCTTTCAGCTATTTTCTCAAGGTCGGCAATAGCAACCTTGTAAAGATCCTCTTTAGGAGCCTGACCGTGCCACTGGCAAGCATTCTCCATATAGGAAACGCCCTTACCCTTCGTAGAAGAAGCGATAATCATAGTGGGCTTACCCTTCACCGTTTCCGCCGCCTTGTAAGCAGCCTCGATCTGATTGAAATCGTGGGCGTCAATACAAATAACGTTCCAACCGAACGCGCGGAACTTTTCGTCGTGTGGGGTGGGGTTCATAACCTCGGCAATCGGGCCGTCGATCTGAAGACCGTTGAGGTCGAGAAGCACGCAGAGGTTGTCAAGCTTGTAGTGTGCCGCAAACATTGCAGCCTCCCA
Source organism: Eubacteriales bacterium (assembly GCA_045576135.1). Taxonomy (GTDB): domain Bacteria; phylum Bacillota; class Clostridia; order Oscillospirales; family CAG-272; genus UBA1740. The sequence goes on along the minus strand of JAZNFU010000131.1, from coordinate 466 downwards.
AACCTGTCCCTCCTCACTCTCACCGTCACCAATGATAGCGTAAACGCGGTAATCCTTGTTGTAAACCTTACCCGAAAGAGCCATACCGCAAGCAGCGGAGAAGCCAAGACCGAGCGAGCCTGTCGTCATATCAACGCCGGGCGTACCCTTCATATCCGGGTGGCCCTGGAGTCTGGATTCGGTCTTTCTGAGCGTCTTAAGCTCCTCGGTCGGAAAATATCCGCGATTGGCAAGAACCGAATAGAGAGCGGGGGCGGTGTGACCCTTTGAGAGAACGAATCTGTCACGATTTTCCATCGCGGGATTCTTGGGGTCGATGTTCATCTGTTCGAAATAAAGGTAGGTTATAACGTCGGCAATAGAAAGAGACCCGCCGGGATGACCGCATCCCGCGTTATAAACACCCTCGATAATTCCCAGGCGCACGTCGTTTGCGATACGCTTGAGCTGAAGTTCCTTGGACTGT
>JAZNFU010000130.1:0-7687 GCA_045576135.1 Eubacteriales bacterium | reverse complement strand
GGTTCATATACCACCAATAGTCCTCCTCCTTAAGTCCGAGCTCCTTCATACGAGCGGAGAGAACCTCGAGTCTTTCCTCACGCTGAGAGCCGCCGATGATCTCGCCGACGCCGGGAACGAGAAGGTCCATAGCCGCAACGGTCTTGCCGTCGTCGTTAAGGCGCATATAGAAGGCCTTGATATCCTTGGGATAATCTACAAGGAAGATGGGCTTCTTGTACACCTGCTCGGTGAGGTATCTCTCGTGCTCGGTCTGAAGGTCAACGCCCCAATATACAGGGTACTTGAAGTTCTCGCCCGACTTCATAAGAATATCAACCGCCTCGGTATAGGTTACCTTTGCGTAATCCGAATTAACCAAAGCGTTAAGACGCTCAAGAAGCGTTTTATCAACGAACTTGTTGAAGAAATCAAGCTCCTCGGGGCACTTGTCCATAACGTGCCTTACGATATATTTTATCATATCCCAAGCGAGCTGCATATTGTCGTCAAGGTCTGCAAATGCAATTTCGGGCTCTATCATCCAGAACTCTGCCGCGTGGCGCGCGGTGTTGGAGTTTTCGGCTCTGAAGGTAGGACCGAAGGTATATATATTTCCGAACGCCATAGCGTAGGTTTCGCCCTCAAGCTGTCCGGAAACCGTAAGGTTTGCGCTCTTACCGAAGAAGTCCTGCGAGAAATCAATTTCGCCGTTTTCAAGTCTTGGGGGATTGTTCATATCAAGCGTGGTAACGCGGAACATCTCGCCCGCACCCTCACAGTCGGAAGCGGTAATTATCGGAGTATGGACGTATACGAAGCCTCTATCGTGGAAGAAGGAGTGAATTGCATAAGCAACCTCGCTTCTGACTCTGAACACAGCCGAGAAAAGATTGGTTCTCGGACGAAGGTATGCCTGCTCACGCAAGAACTCAACCGTATGACGCTTCGGCTGAAGCGGATAATCGGGAGTGGACGTTCCCTCAACCTCTATCTTCTCTGCTTTAAGCTCAAACGGCTGCTTCGCATCGGGTGTAAGCACGAGAGTACCCGTTACGACGAGTGCCGCGCCTACGTTCTGCGATGCAATCTCATCGTAATTATCTATCTTATCTCGCTCAAAAACGACCTGTACGCTCTTGAAATAAGAGCCGTCGTTAAGGTCGATGAAGCCGAAAGCCTTGGAGTCGCGCAGATTGCGAACCCAACCGCCGACGGTCACGATCGCACCGCCGTATTTCTTCATATCCTCGTAAATGTGTCTTACAAGCACTCTTTTCATTTATATCATCCTCCGATTGTAGCCTGCATTATGTGTATATTGCTTAGTATACCACAATTAGTCGCTTATTTCAATAGTTTGCCAATATTTTATTATTATTTTCATTATTAATTATGTAAAAAGTCCGCAGCTTTTTCGGCGCTGCGGACTCTCACGTTTACATTAAACGGGATCGGTATCAAATCTCGGGTCGGTAAAATCGAAGTGCTCGACGGTATCGCCAAAGCTTATATCAAATCCACCGTCCGTAAGTCTTACGTCGCTTATCGGGCACTCACCGTCGGGTGCGGGATAAAGCACGGTTACGATTTTGGCCTCGTTTCCCTTCACCGCAAAGGAAAGAAGAGGCGCGGGAAGCTGCTCGGGTGACTCGGTATCGGGATGCGGACGCCAGCCCATATACTCCGGCTCGTACTGCCCGAGGAACACCCTCGGCGCTACCGTGGATATCATATTAAGCACCGCACCGTTTTGGTAGTTTGCACTTACCTTCTTTCTGTTTACAGTGACGGGAACGTCGGGAAGCTGCCAGGAGCTTTCGTAAAAATGCTCGTTGCCGTCCGCGGCAGAGAAATCATCCATAACGACGAAGAACGGAAGCGAACCGTTGCAACCTTTTTTGAACCAAACAACCTTTCTTTTGTGTGTAGCGTCAAGAAGATCAGGACCGTAGCCTTGATTGTATACGCCCTCTCCGACCTCGAAATCCTCACCGATTTTTGCTTTGAGGTCGGACTTCTTCTTCGTATCCTCTCCTGTCATACGAGGAGTTATCTTCCCTCTGTTTTGCGCAAGCGCATCGACAAGACCCGTGTTATGCGCGCGAGTGGATCTTACATAAGCTCTCATTTTCGAGGTATCGTATCTGAAGGAGCCAAGATTGGGAAGCATATCAGCACCGTATGCGTAAAGCATAAACATAAGCTTATCCTCTTGCTGATGATCAGCGCCGTACGGCGCACACTCAAACAGTGCCCACATATCGTCAGGGTTAAATCCGCTTCTCATTACGAACATTCCCGAGTAGGGCATAATAATCGAATTGTAGTCGGGGCGCTTTCCCTCTTTAAATTCGCTTGCAAAATATCTGAGAAGCTCGTCGTCCGGGAAATATTCGAGGCCTTTTTTGCAGGTGGGTAAAATCTTCGCACCGCCGCCGTCGTTCATCGACGGAAGATAAAGACCGGGGGTTGTAAGCTGAATATACATATAGTACATTCTGTGTACGTTATCGGTAAACTCCTTCGGGAATTCCATTCCGTACGCGCCGAGCAGATGGAACACGATAAGAAAATCGTGCAAAACCACCCCGTGATATCCAGTCGAAAGCTCTATTTCAAAGTTATCCGGATATATCAGCTCAACCGAAAGTCTGTGCAAGGTTTCAAGCGCCCATTTCTTCCATCGCTCAGCCTGTGTCATAAACGGATAAAGAACGGCAACGTAAAGAAGTCCGGTTTTTTCGGTCATCAGCCAATTATAACCTATATTCTTCGGGAAAACGTGCTCCGCCTGCTCCCAAAGCGACATAAAGATAAGCGTCCATACCTCATCCGGCACTGAGGGTGAATGCAAGAATGCGTGAATCGGGTAGTTCCAGTTTTTCTGCATACGGATACCACATTCGAGAGTTCTCCAGTGATAGTTCGACGGCTCACCGGGAAGCGGACGCTGATGCGCCTCGGTTAGCCAGGAATATGCGAGTCTTGCAAAGCACTCGGCATATCTTTCATCACCGCACTCTCTGTACGCCTGTCCGAGCGCAATCCACTCGTGATGGCGATGAAACTGCACCTCCCACTCCTTGTATTTATTATAGGTAGGATTTGCGCACCAATCTATCTTATTGCCCACTCCGAAGTCAATTGGAACACCTACCGAGGTAAATTTATTTTCAAGTGCGTCGTCCGCGATTTTAAATGCCTTCTCACTCGTCCATTCGTGCGGCATACGGAAAAAGCGCTCGGGTTTTAGTGTCTTCTTGATATATTCGGCAAAAATGTGTTCCGCACCTGCTGTATCACCTGCAGAAAAGACACATGCCGCCTCTTCAAGCTCGGGAATAGAGCGGTCAAGCTCTTCTTCAAAAAACTGTTTTTTCGTGATATGCATATTTGGTCCTCCAAAAAGTATAAAATAAGTTATTTTGATCATTTTAACACACTCTAACTTGTTTTTCAAGCATTTATCTTATTTTTACAAAAAAATTGTCTGTCTTAGAAAACAAGCGTCATTTTTTAGACATACCCACGAATTTTTTGTCCATAAAAATACTTTACAAAATCATTCACCCGCATTATAATGTACTTATATAACATAATTTTTCGGGAGACTAAAAATGCTTAAAGCTATTATCAAGGTTGATGGAATGATGTGCCCCATGTGCGAGGCGCACGCAAACGATGCTATACACAAAACAATGCCTAAATGCCGTGTCAGCGCATCTCATAAGTTAGGCAAGGTCGTGGTTATAGACAAGGAAATCAACGCCGAGGTATTAAGGTCGGCTATTGAGAATACAGGATATCGCGTCTTAGATATAGCAGTTGAGAATTACGAAAAAAAGAGTCTTTTTGCAAGGCTTTTCAAAAAATAAAGAAGGAGAAAGCTTATGTTTCTCAACATTGATATCAATTCGACAGTAACCCCTTTTTTACTTTCGCTTGAAGAGAAAAAGAATTTAAAGAAAGAGGATTTCTATCCCTTCGTCGACGAATTCCGTGATACCAACGTCACCGATATACTTTTCAATATACTCGCTCAAAGCTCGTCAACTGACACCGTTTATTTCTCTACGCTTGTGGGAAATTACGAAAGAAAAATAGAAGACGGAATACCCGTGGATTATTCAAACGAGCCTAATACACGTGCCTGCTATCTTGCAAAAAACGTATACAAGATTGACCCGTTCGCCGTTTGGATAGAGCGCACTCGTGAGCTTGGTATGAATCCGTGGATTTCGTTCAGAATGAACGATTGCCACTGCCCTGACGAAAAAACCGTATGGTTACGCGAGGACTTCTTCTACGAGGCGCGCGACAAGGGCTATATGAACGGTGAGAAATACGGTTATTACAGATGCACGTTAAATTATAAGTATAAAGAGGTAAGGGATAAATTTCTCGGCTACATCAAAGAACAGCTCGAAAGATACGACGTGTACGGCATCGAGCTTGACTTTATGCGTGAAATTTATTGCTTTGACTACATTGATGACGACCACGACACGTGCGTTCGCATAATGAACGATTTTATGCGTGAGGTCAAGAAAATAGTTAGCGAAATAGAAGCGTCAAGAGGCAAGAAAATCAAAATTGCAATACGCCTCACACGAGATATTGAAAAGAGCCTGCGTTTCGGATTTGATGCACGCACCTTCGCAAAAGAGGGACTTGTTGACATTATCATTCCCTCGCCGCGTTTCCGTGGAAGCGACAGTGCAATTCCTATCGACGAGTGGAAAAGAGAGCTTCCCGAGGTGCAAATTCTCGGATGTATTGAAACACTTATGAACGTGCTGCACTCAAGACACCCGGTAATGAGTGCAGAAACGGCAAGAGGAAACGCGGCAAGCTTTCTTGCTATGGGTGCTGACGATATCTATCTTTACAACCTCTTTGGTGAAAGAAGAAAGGCACGCGATAAGGAAATTCAGCAAACCGTAAGTGATAACCACGCAAAAATTTTGGAGCACTCCACAAGATTCGTCATTATAGACGAGGATGATGATATTTGCCCGGTTGGCTGCGAGCGTTGGCAACAGCTTCCGATAATTCCAGAGAACGAAAAAACCATAAGGATAGTAACTGGAAATCTTCCAAAGGATAAGACGGTAAGGCTTATTCTCGCATTCGACGAGGGCACGCCCGATGACACGGAAGTTTATATAAACGAGAAGTTGGTCGGCGCACTTTCTCCTTGCGACGCACCCGAGCCTGAATTTTCCGCATATACAGACGGAGCAAAATGCTACGATACCGTCGTTAAGCTTGACAGCAATACACAAAACATCAGCATCAAGAGAATATCAAACAGCAACGTGGTTATAAGCTGGTTGGAGCTTGACGTCAGATAATTTTGTAAACAAAACTTCTATTTTGTGCCTTTATACACCTTGTACCCGCCAAAAAGCACATTTACCACAAGAAAGGATTTACAAATGTTCCTTAATATTGATGAAACCTCAACCGTTTGTCCATTTCTTCTCGGGCTTGAGCACAAGAAAAATCTGACCGAGGAAGATTTTTATCCATTTGTAGATGAATTTAAAAACACAAAGGTCACCGATATTCTGTTCAACGTAAGCAGTCAGGTATCCGCAACGACAACCGACGTAAAGGTTTATGGAGAGTACGCGGAGAAATATCTTCAAAAAACAGAAAACGGAATCCCCGTTGACTACACTAACGAACCGGTTCCAAAGGCGTATTACCTTGCGAAATATGTATACAAGGTAGACCCGTTCAAAATATGGGTAGAGCGCACGAAAGCGCTTGGAATGAACCCCTGGCTTTCGTTCCGAATGAACGATTGCCATTTTCCCGACGAGGAAACCGCTTGGATTCGTGGTGATATGTTTTACAAGGCACGCGCAAACGGTTGGTGCAACGGCGAAAAATACGGCTACTACAGAAACACCTACAATTACAAGCACGCCGAAATCCGTGAAATGTTTCTTTCGTACATAAAGGAACAGCTCGCACGGTATGACGTATCGGGTATAGAGCTTGACTTTATGCGTGAAATCTATTGCTTCGACTATATTGACGACGATCACGATGTGTGCGTTGATATAATGAACGATTTTATGCGAAGTGTAAAACGTATAGTCACCGAAGCAGAAGCCACAAGAGGACATGAAATTAAAATAGCGATAAGGCTCACACGCGATATTGAAAAAAGCCTGCGGTTCGGCTTTGATGCAAAAGCCTTTGCCAAGGAAGGACTCGTCGATATAATAATTCCATCTCCTCGCTGGGGTGGCAGCGACAGCGCAATTCCAATTGATGAATGGAAATCGGCACTTCCCGAGATCAAAATATTCGGATGCATAGAAACCTGCTTGAATATACTGCACCCAAGACAAGTTATGATGAGCACCGAGACGGCTCTCGGAAATGCGGCAAGCTTTCTTGCTATGGGTGCCGATGATATATACGCCTTTAATTATTTTGGAGAATTAGATAGAAAGCGTGACAAAGAGATACAAAAGACAATAGGCAGCTATGAGGATATAGTAAAGCGCCCATTGAGGTTCGTTATCATAGACGAGGACCACGATATTTTCCCCGTTGGTACTGAACGCTGGAAGCAGCTTCCGATAATTCCAGATGACGAGAAGACAATAACAATAAAGACCGGAAATCTTCCCAAGGATAAGACGGTAAGGATTATACTTGCTTTTGATGAGGGTACACCATCGGATACCGAAGTGCTTATAAACGAAAAATCTGTTAGCACGCTCATGCCATGCACGCCTCCCGACCCAAATCACTCGGCATACACCGACGGTGCAAAATGCTACGATGCATTAATTGCACTTGACTCGGATACTCAAAATATCACGATAAAGAAAACTGCAAAAAATAGAGTTGTTATAAGCTGGCTCGAGCTTGACGTAAGATAATTGCGCATTTTTGCAAACAAAACCTGTCGAATTCCGCACATAGAAGCAAAGCACCCCGAGGGCGAAAATGCCTTCGGGGTGCCACTTATTAATATTTACAGTATAGTGCTTAAAATCAAACAACTGCCTAAGCAAACGCAACCTGATAATTTATTTAAGCAAATCGAACACTGGGCAATTTTTAATTCTTTTTATTGAAAGTTTTATGTTCGTCTTAACGCAACACTAAAGGTTAGCTCATACTTATTATAAGTTTACAAGCAAAATCGCGAGAAGACAAAATACGAGTGCCAGAACATTTCCTGGCTTTGCCTTTGTTTCCTTATATATCAGCAAGGATGCAAGCCATAACGTAACTACGAGAACCCCTGACGTCAACGGATATACCACGGTAGATGGTACAGTCTTTAGAGCAAGCATTTGAAAAAGATTTGCCAAAACTCCGCCGACACCCGCAAACACGCCCCATACTATATTTAGAGGGTGCTTTATAACCCTTGTAGCATCTCGGCGGTTTTCTCTGGAACAAAATGCAAAAGCTATTGCAAAAAGTCCCGCAAACAAAAAGCCAAATGCCAAAAACGACTCGACGTTATCTGATATTATTCCGACAGCCTCGCGCTTAACTGATGCAACGATACCGTTGCAAAGTCCCGAGCCTATTGCAAATAAGAACCATTTTAGCCCGCCCTTCTGCTCGTTTTTTCCAAACGGAGTTGATAATATAACAGCAAGCAGCATACACAAAAATCCACCTGCTATAAGCGGTGTAAACGCATCTTCAAATCTTATCACACCCC
>JAZNFU010000129.1:0-3010 GCA_045576135.1 Eubacteriales bacterium | reverse complement strand
GGGTGAGTGTAGATAAACTCCTCGATTTCCTTGGGGTATATGTTCTCGCCGCCGCGGATAATCATATCCTTAAGTCTGCCGGTGATACGGTAGTTGCCGTCCTCGTCGCGACAGGCGAGGTCGCCCGAATGAAGCCAACCGTCCTCGTCGACGGTGTCCTTCGTAGCTGCGGGCATCTTGTAGTAGCCCTTCATAGTGTTATATCCCTTTGCACAGAACTCTCCGTTGACACCTGGTCCGACCTCAGCACCGGTTTCGGGGTCTACGATTTTACAGCGAACGTGGGGGAATGCGTAGCCGACGGTTTCGGTACGAACCTCAAGCGAATCGGTCCAGGAGCTCATAGTGTTACCCGGAGCACATTCGGTCTGTCCGTAAACGCTGACGATACCCGTCATATTCATCTCGTCGGGGCGTGCCGCACGCTTCATAAGCTCGGGCGGACATCCCGCACCCGCCATAATTCCGGTTCTCATATGCGAGAAATCGGTAGAGCGGTAGTTCGGGTGGTTGAACATAGCGATAAACATCGTCGGAACGCCGTTAAAACAGGTGATTTTTTCCTGATTTATGCAAGCGAGCGAGGATTTTGCCGAGAAGTAGGGCATAGGGCACATAGTCGTGCCGTGAGTCATAGACGAGGTCATAGAAAGCGTCATACCGAAGCAATGGAACATAGGAACGTGAATCATCATTCTGTCCGCTGTCGAAAGTCCCATACGGTCACCGATACATTTACCGTTGTTTACTACGTTGTAGTGCGTAAGCATAACTCCCTTGGGGAATCCGGTAGTACCCGAGGTATACTGCATATTGCATACGTCGCTCGGACGAACCGCGGCAGCCATTTTCGCTACCTGCTCAGCGCTGACAAGCTCGTATCTTGCCATAGCCTCGTCAAAGGTAAGACAGCCCGCCTGCTTGAAGCCGACGGTGATTACGTTGCGGAGGAAGGGAAGCTTTTTCGCGTGAAGCGGCTCGCCGGGTGTCGTATTCTTGATTTCGGGGCACAGCTCGTTGATGATAGCGGCGTAGTTCGAATCAAGACAGCTGTCTATCATAACGAGCGTGTGAGTATCCGATTGACGAAGCAGATATTCTGCCTCGTGAATTTTATATGCGGTGTTTACGGTAACGAGTACCGCACCGATTTTCGTCGTCGCCCAGAAGGTGATATACCACGCGGGCACGTTCGTTGCCCATATAGCAACCTTTGAGCCTGCCTTAACGCCGAGCGAAACGAGCGCTCTCGCGAAGCGGTCGACATCCTCTCTGAACTGCGAGTAGGTACGGGTGTAATCGAGCGTCGTGTACTTGAAGCAGTACTGGTCGGGGAACTCCTCGGCAACTCTGTCGAGTACCTCGGAGAAGGTCAAATCTATAAGCTCATCCTTTTTCCAAACGTACTGTCCGGTGCCGTCGTGGTTGAAGTATAGACTCTTTTTCATATCACGAGTTGAGTGAAAACGTGACATATAGTTTACAAAATATGCAAAAATGACCTCGGGGTCCTGTAAATCGGCGAGCCACTCCGGCTTCCATTCGAGCGAGATAAATCCGTCGTAATTCACCGATGAGAGCGCACGCATAACGTCGTCAATGGGCATCGTTCCCTCGCCGATAAGCTGGTATGTACCCGCATCGTCCGAGTCGCGCATATGAACGTGGCAAACGTAGCTTCCGAGATTTTTTATCGTATCGTCACCCGACTCGCCGTTATCTCTGTAGGGGTGGTGAACGTCCCAAAGCGCCGCGAGTCTGTCGCTCGCAAATCTGTCGAGCATAGAGCGCAGTCTTTCGGTATTCGAGTATATTCCGCTCGTCTTGATAAGAATGCTGACGTCCATCGCCTCGGCTGTCGGCAAAAGCGTGCTCAGTGTGGAAAATACCGCGTCCTCGTCGTCCGAGAGAGCGCAAACCACGACGTAGGGAACTCTTGCGTCGTGCGCCGTTTCGATAAGTCCAAGAAGCGTTTGAATTTCCGCACCGTCAGCCGCGGAAATATCGCAAGAGGTGTCAAAGCAGGGAATGGCAAGCTTTTTTTCGCGCAGTTGCCGTGCGGTTGCGGAGGTGCTGTATTTGTGGAACGGACCGCCCTTGTCCGTCAGTGCGCCGAGCTTTTGAAGATTGTAAACTTCAACGCCCGAAAAGCCCATTTCAATTGCGGTTTCTATCATTTCATCGAATGAAAGTCCGGGCCAACCTCTTGTAGAAAACGAGAGCTTCATTCGCCCACCTCCTCGTAAATAATTTTGTTGAGTGCGCTAAGATACGCGCGTATTCCCGCGCCGACGATATCCGTGGAAATTCCGCGACCCGAGTAAACCTTGCCGCCCGCGCGGAGCTTTACTACGGTCTGTCCCATAGCCTCGCGTCCCTCGGTAACCGCTTGAAGCTGGAAATCGTCAAGCTCGTAGTGACAGCCGGTTATTTTTTCAATAGCCTGGAACGCGGCGTCAATCGATCCGTCACCGATGTAAACGCCCTCTGTGGTCTGTCCGTTTTTGGTAAGCTTTATGTGTGCGGTCGCCGAAATAGTGTTGCCCGAGGTAATAACGTAGGTGTCAAGCTTGTAGGTTTCGGGAACCTGCATAGCCGAGGATGCAACTATCGCGTCAAGCTCCTTGAGGCTTACGCGCTCTTTTTTACCGGCAATCTGACAAAACGCGGCGTAAACCTTCGTAATATCGTCAGCAGAAAGGTCGTATCCGAGCTTTGCGGTTGCTTCGCCGATAGCCGCCTCGCCGTCGTGAGAGGTGAGATATACGTCGTCTGCGGCGTCGTCTGCGCTCGCTTGGGGCAGGCTCTTTTTGCCCGCCTGGCAAATGCGGTTTATAAGGTCCTGAGTTCTCGTAAGCTGAGTGGTGCGGATATTCGTCGTCGCGTCGAGCGCGTCCGATTTTGCGTCAATGATGCGCGCAACGTTTGCAAGGCTCGCGCAGTCTGCGGCGTACGCCGCCACGCGTATTTGTCCCGCACCCGCGGCTACCGCTGCCGCCGCACAGGCGTC
>JAZNFU010000128.1:0-3138 GCA_045576135.1 Eubacteriales bacterium | reverse complement strand
ATTTCCTTATGTATACGAGCTTTCAGCGCGAAAACACTCCCACGACGAGAATGAGAAAGCTCAGCGCACTCAAATCGCTTTATCACTATTTGTACGGTAAAAAGCATCTCGTGCCGACCAACCCCACAAGCGAGATAGACGCGCCGAAAAAGGGGCATACTCTTCCGAAATATATGAACACCGAGGAGTCGATACGATTACTCGAAGCCGTCGGCGATGACGTGGAGTCAAAGACGAAAAAACGCGATTTTGCCATAATAGCACTCTTTCTCAATACCGGAATGCGACTTTCGGAGCTCGTCGGGCTCAACGTCAAGAGCTTCGACTCCGAGCTCGTTTCGGTTAAGGTCAAGGGTAAAGGAAATAAGGAAAGAATAATCTACCTCAACGCTATTTCACAGTCCGCCCTTCGCGACTACCTTGAAGAAAGGCTCTCACCGACGACGAGCGTTAAGGATAGCGAGGCGCTCTTTATCAGCCGACTCGGTACGCGAATTTCGGCAAAAACGGTGCAATGGATGGTATACAAATATCTTGAGCTTGCAGGTCTTGGCTCAAAGGGTCTCTCAACTCATAAGCTGCGCCACACCGCCGCAACGCTTATGTATCAAAGCGGTAACGTCGATATAAGAGTGCTTAAGGATATACTCGGACACGAGCAGCTCAACACCACGCAGATTTACACTCACGTCATCGACAGAAACGTCGAAAATGCGGTTAAGCAAAACCCGCTTGCTAACATTAAAATCAAAAAGTAGGTAGTAAAAATGAACATTGGTGAAAAGATAAAAAGCGCGCGCAAGGACAAAAAGCTTACGCAAAGTGAGCTTAGCCGCGGTATAGTTACCCGAAATATGCTCTCGGCTATCGAAAGCGGCACTGCAAAGCCCTCGCTTGATACGCTGATAAAAATTGCTGAGAAGCTGTCGCTTCCGCCGTCCTATTTTCTTTCCGAAAGCGACGACGTGTATTTTTACAAAAAATCGCAGGAAATAGACAAGATTTTAGCGGCGCTCAAGGCAAAAAGCTATAAGTCCGCCGTTGAGCGCGCTCTTTCCTTGGGCGGCGTTGACGACGAGCTTGCATACATACTCGCATATTCCTATTTTAAGCTTGCCGAAAACGCGGTTAAGATAGGCTCGTACGAGAGCGCCGCACTTTATCTTGAAAAATTCAACGAATACAAGACAAAAACCGTGTACGACCTCGGCTTCCAAAGCTCAATATCAACCATATACTCCGCGCTTTCCAAAAACATATACGCACCGCTTTTGGAATTTGACAAGGACGAATACGAAAAGGTGCTCACGCATATTAAATACGAATATTTTAAATATCTTATGCACGATAACGACTACCGCTTTACCGTCAAGGCATACGCCGACCATCTTCGAGCAAAGCAGCTTATAAGAGAAAGAAAATATTCGGACGCGCTGCCGCTTCTTCTCGGGATAATAGAAAATAAAAATCCCGAATACGATACGTATCTGATATTCGGAGTCTATACCGACCTCGAAAATTGCTACAAGCAATTATACGACTACGAAAACGCTTACAGATATTCGAGCAAGCGACTATCACTCATCGAAAGCTTCAAATCATAACCGTATGCCGATACAGCTCAAAATCACGTTAGCTGTATCGGCTTTATTTTTTCACGGAGAAGGATTTTTCCGCGCACAAAAATTAATTTTGATATTCTTTGTCGAAATCACTTGACTTATTTGTATTTTGGTGATATATTATATTCGGTAGAATTTGGCTTTTTTATGCTTTTCACCGAATATTCGATAATTTTTAGGAAGGAGAGATTTGCCACATAGGCAAATCGGGAATTCAATTTGAACAAATACAAACAGAACCCGGCGTGCAAACTTCCGACTGTTGAAGAATTGCGTGCCTCACTCGCCGAAAGTCAAGGCTCGGCGGTGAGAAATCAGCTTGCGCTTATTTTTGATGAGGGTACGTTCGTTGAAACCGCGGCTTACACCAAGCGTGCGATTTCGGACTTCGTTTCCTCTGAAAGCGCTAACGAATTTGAAAGCGTTATCTGCGGCTACGGTGCGATTGACGGAAAGCTCGCGTTCGCCTTTGCAGAGGATGCTTCGAGAACCGGCGGCGTTATCGACGAGCGCCACGCAAAAAAGATTGCGGACCTTTATAGCCTCGCTCTTGCAAACGGCGCGCCCGTTATCGGTATCTTCAATTCCAACGGCACCGACGTTTTCGAGGGTACTGCAGGACTTGCGGCATACGCTAAGATTATGGCTTGCGTTGCAAAGGCATCCGGCGTTATTCCTCAGATAGCGTTTATCGCAGGCAAGTGCATCGGCACGTCCGCTGCTATTGCATCTATGTTTGATTTTGCGGTTAAGGACAAAAAGGCTACCTTCTACGTATCCTCTCCCGCCTTGGTTAAGGTTGAGGGAGCTCAGGACGCCGTTCTTTCCTATACTGCGGACACGGAGCTTTGCGCGGCTTACATAAGAAGTCTTGTTTCCTACCTTCCCTCTAATTCGAGCATCGGTATCAGCTCGGATATATCTACCGACAACCTCAACAGAAAGCTCGGCAATCTTGATTTTGCCGGTGACGCTATGTCAGCAATATCGGTTATTTCCGACAACGGCGTTTATTATGACGTCGCTACCGATTTTGCTCCCGGCGTTTCTACCGTATTCACCACACTCGGCGGTGTTAAGTGCGGTATCGTTGCAAACTCCTTCGCTAAAAATGAGGGTAAAATTGATGCGGACGTGGCTCGCAAGATTTCGAAGTTCGTAAGCTTCTGCTCCGCATTTTCGATTCCCGTCGTTACACTCGTTGACTCGCTCGGTCTTGATATGAGCGAAAATAACGAGCGCGATTTTGCTCCCGAGCTTGCAAAGCTTGCATTCGCATACGCAAATTCCGATATCCCCAAGGTTACCGTAATTATGGGTCACGCAATCGGCGCAGCATTCGCGCTTCTGGGCTCGAAGGCGCTCGGTGCAGACCTCGTTTACGCTACGGACGACTCCGAAATCGGTGCCCTCACGGCAGAGCGCGGCGTTGCGTTTGCTTGGGATAAATACATAACCGAAGAAAAAACGAGAGAGGACCTTATAAACGAATGGAAGCTCACGGTTTCCTCCCCTG
>JAZNFU010000127.1:0-1901 GCA_045576135.1 Eubacteriales bacterium | reverse complement strand
ACGTCCGCCGTCGAATCGGCTGCAAGAAGCATCGTCGTGAGTATAGCCACCTGTGAGCCGATAACCATAAACTTATCGGCAAGGGGGTCAATAAACTTACCGAAATCGGTCACAAGATTATACTTTCTCGCAATTTTTCCGTCAAGCATATCGGTAAGGGCGGTAAGGGCGTATATCACCGCTGGCACAATCTGTCCCCATATCGCGATATCGCGCATAAAAATCATCGCCGCAACGAATACCGGTACGAGCAGCACTCGAAGCATAGAAAGCATATTCGGGAGATTCATCGCTGTTTTTTTCATTAATTCGTCCTCGTTTTCTTCCATATTATTTATTTTGGGGTTGTTATCAAATTTTATTTATTCGTGAGGGAGTACCTTTACAGCCGCGCGGCTGTGGGGATTTCGGGGGTATTTACGGTTTTTCCCGGGGTGCTTGCGTTTTGATTTTCGGGTTGCTTGCGTCTTTTATTTCGCGCCCCGTCAAACGCACTCGCCGACAAGGTCGTAGTCGAGCGCTTCCTTTATCCGCACGGTCACGAATTCACCCGGCGCTACGCGCTTTTTCGAGCTGAAATAGACTCTGCCGTCGACGTCGGGAGCGTCTGCGTAGCTTCTGCCGTAGTGGATTTCAGCAACCGTGTCAAAGCCGTCGCACAAAACGGTCAGACACCGACCGATATAGCCTTCGTTTTTATCCTCGATGACGGTAAGCTGGGTTTGCATCAGGATATCGTATCTGTCCTGCTTCGTCTGCTCGTCAAGCTGTCCTTCGAAATCAGCTGCCCCGGTTCCCTCCTCCGCGGAATAGGTAAACGCGCCGAAGCGGTCAAACTTTGCTTCCTTTATATATTCGCAAAGCTCGGTGAAATTCTCCTCGCTCTCACCGGGGAAGCCGACCATAGCGGTGGTACGGAGCACCACGCCCGGCACTCGCTCGCGAAGCTTTTTCACGGTTTTCTTAATAAGCTCGCTGCCGCCGTGGCGGTTCATTGCCGTAAGGATATTATCCGAGATATGCTGTATCGGAATATCCATATAGGAAAGAAGCCTGTCGCTTTCCGCCATAAGCTCGATAAGCTCGTCGGTAATCTTGTCGGGATAACAGTAAAGCAGGCGTATCCAGGGAATGTCGGTGCTATCGATTATGGCACGCACGAGCCTTGCAAGACTGTACTCGCCGTAAATATCAAGACCGTATCTCGTGGTATCCTGAGCGATAAGGTTAAGCTCCTTGACGCCCATCTTTTCAAGGTCGCGAGCCTCGGCGACTATATCCTCGATTTTTCGGCTTCTGAATTTTCCGCGTATTAAGGGTATTGCACAATAGGTACAGAGGTTGTCACAGCCCTCGGCAATCTTAAGATACGCCGTATGCGGCTCGGTGGTCAGTATTCTGTCACCGCCGAGTGTCGATGCGTTCTTATCCTTAAGCGATACGAATTTTTCACCGCGCATAACCGCACGGCAAGCGTCAACGATATCGTCAATGCTTCCGACGCCGAGTATGGCGTCAAGCTCGGGCAGCTCCTCCATCACAGCTCTGCCGTAACGCTCGACAAGACAGCCCGTTGCTATTATATGTTTACATTTTCCGTACTTTTTGAGCGATTCGGCGTCCAAAATGTTGTCTATCGCCTCACCCTTTGCGCTCTCTATAAAGCCGCAGGTGTTGACGATAATTATTTCAGCCTCGCTCTCCTCGGGCGTTATTTCAAAGCCTGCCGAATACAGCTTATGGAGCATAACCTCGGTATCGACGAGGTTCTTCGAGCAGCCGAGGGAGATAAATCCTATTTTCGTCATAAGACCTCTTTATTTGAGTAGTTTTTTAAATCTGTCGCGGTATTTGAAAAGATACAGCCTTATCATAACGGTTATCAGCATATCGTAGGCGGC
>JAZNFU010000126.1:0-6673 GCA_045576135.1 Eubacteriales bacterium | reverse complement strand
CAGCACCTACAAAAAAGAATTGTAAATAACAAAATATTTACATACAGCTTATATTTTGCAGAAATATGCAAACAAAAGTTTCCAAAACAATATGAAAACAAATGCGGAACGAAAAATCGTTCCGCATTTTTATTGCACAGAGTCAAGTGCTCGGCAATTATTTTTTCTTTATTCTGTTGAGGCGTTTGTTCGCCTTGAGAAGCTCCTCTTTGGTG
Source organism: Eubacteriales bacterium (assembly GCA_045576135.1). Lineage (GTDB taxonomy): Bacteria > Bacillota > Clostridia > Oscillospirales > CAG-272 > UBA1740. The sequence continues at coordinate 6,458 of JAZNFU010000126.1, read as the reverse complement.
AACTTAACGTTCATCATACCAACGAGGTTAGTAAGACGCAGAAGCGTAAATCCGCCCATCATCTGCATCATAGCACCCTTGTCGACGTTGAAGCCCGCCGTTGCGCTCTTTCCCTTTTTCTTCATCGACTTCATAACCTTCATCATAAGAAGTCCTACGACTATCTTACCTCTGAGGGTCTTCATAATGTCGCTCACCTTACAGTTGATTGAAAGTCGTCCCTCAGGCTCGGTAATATCAAACCAGTTGAGGATGGCTCCAACCTCCTGAAGCTTGTATGCGGGATTAGGCTCGTCTACCTTATTGATCTCGGCGGTATCGGTGTATTCACCGGCAACGGCGCGAAGCTCGCTTCTGCCCTCGTTCTTAACCTCGAAATAGAAGAAGTGGTCATCTGCCGTCTTCTTTCCTACGCTCTGCCCGTTTACGAACAGCTCAACCTCGGGAAGATTCGAATAAACGGTAACCTTGGTTACGTCCTCTACTCTATCAACGTACCTCTTGCTCGCGATGTGAACGAACGGCTCGTCCGAAAGCCAAGCCTTATAAGCGTAGAAGGAGTCCTTCTTGTACTTACGGTCAAAGGTCACAAGTCCCTTGTGGTTCTGTCCGTTTTCTCCACCCTCGGCACGAGCGTCGGCACCAAAATCGAACATATTCCAAACGTGCGTCGCCCAAAGATACGGACGGGTGTAAAGCTGCTTTATAAGCTCCTCGTGATAATAGGACTGATATTCCTCCGTATAGTCGCCCTGCGTAGGCTTCGAGGTATGCCAGTTAAGCGCTTCGCATCCATACTCGCTGACGCCTATCGGCTTGTCCGGATATTTTTCGTGGAACTTATCGAACCACGGACCGTTCATCGAGGTATCTCCGCCGTACCAACCGAAATAGTGATTGTAGGAAACGACGTCGGAAATGTGCACGTATTCCTCGTCCATATTACACATCGAAACGCACGCAACCGTGGTAAGACGCGTCTTATCCATTTCGTGAACGAGGTCATTGAGAATACGGTGGTTTTCAAGAAGATCGGGGTCATTCGCACCCGCCATAGTTATCTCGTTGGAGAGTCCCCAAACGACAATAGAGGGGTGATTGTAATTCTGATATACGAGCTCCTTCATCTGCGAGACGGTGTTCTCTCTACCGCCCGGCATATGATTGGAAATGTAAGGAATTTCAGCCCAAAGTACAAGTCCGCGTTCATCGCAAAGGTCGTAGAATTACTGTGCGTGCTGATAGTGAGCAAGACGTATCGTCGTAGCGCCGACCTCCATTATGAGATTGATATCCTCCTCGTGATGCTCGGGAAGAAGCGCGTTACCGATTCCGAGCCTGTCCTGATGGCGCGAAACGCCGCGAAGGGGGTATTCCTCACCGTTAAGTATAAATCCGCGCTCCGCATCTATTTCGAACGTACGGCAGCCGAATTTCGTCTTAACCGTATCAACGGCAGCCTCACCGTCAAGGAGCGTAGCCTCAGCCGAGTAAAGATACGGATTGCGTCTACCGTGCCAACGTATAACGTTCGGTATCTCGAGCGTTGCGCTAAGCTCAGCCGTAACCGCTTCGGCTACGACAGCGCCGTCCTTATCGAAAATCTTGTACGAAATTTTCTGAGTGTCCTTCATATCGGTAACGTATACCGATATTTCAACGGATGCGGAATTATCCGAAAGAGTCGGAGTTACCGCAATTCCGGGGGCGCCGTAATAATCAAGGTCAAAATGCGACTCGGATACGGCAATAACGTTTACGTTTCTGTAAAGACCGCCGTAGAACGTGAAGTCCGCCGTCTGCGGATAAACCGTTTCGTTAGGTGCGTTGTCAACAGCAACCGCAAGGATATTTTTATCCTTGAGATATGGTGTGATATTCACACGCCAGGTCGAGTAACCACCGTCGTGATGCGCTATTTTTTCGCCGTCCATATAAACGTCCGCCGAGGAGTTTGCACCCTCAAACTCAAGGTAATAAAGGGGGGCTTCCGGAAGCTCGGATTTTACGATTTCCTTAACATAGTAACAAGTACCGCGATAATAATCGTTACCGCCGTCCTGTCCGTCGGTGGCATTCCAGGTATGGGGGAGGTTAACAACCTCTATGTCCTGAGGATAGCTCGTCGGAGCATCGGTTATCTGCTTCGAAAATCCCCAATCGGCATTGATATTGATAATCTTTCTCATATCTTTCTCCTTTAATTATATTATCACATTAATTATACAATAATCCTCAAATCAAGTCAAGAATTATTTGTTAATAAAATTCAAGTTTACATTCCGTACAATCTTTAGAATAATTATCACCCGTTTATATCAAAAAATACAGCTTGCTTCGGTATTTTGTCAAAAGAATCGGGCGGTGTATTAACAGACGTTTTTTGGGTATGCTATAATTAGTTTTACAGCGAGGTGCTTTTATGAGCGTAAAGGAACTTAATAATCAGCGTCCGTTCGGCGTAAGGGACAAAATAGGCTATCTTTTCGGAGATTTCGGAAACGATTTCACGTTTATCCTATCGTCAAGCTTTCTTTTGAAATTCTACACCGACGTTATGGGTGTAGACGCATTCGTAGTCGGTATCGTAATGATGCTTGCGCGTTTTCTCGATGCATTTACCGACATTACGATGGGACGCATCTGCGATAAAAGCCGTGTGAGTGCGGTCGGTAAGTTCAAGCCGTGGATACGGCGAATGTGCGGCCCTGTCGCCATAGCGTCATTTCTTATCTACCAAAGCGTATTCCGCACTTATGCGATGTGGTTCAAAATCACTTGGCTTGCGGTAACGTATATACTTTGGGGCTCGGTATTCTACACCACGATAAATATTCCCTACGGCTCTATGGCGTCGGCTATTTCAAGAGAGCCGGAGGACAGACAGTCCTTATCCACCTGGCGCACGATGGGCGCTACGCTCGCGGGTGTAGTTATCGGTGCCGGAGTTCCGCTGATAGTCTACGATAAGGACGTTATAAACGGAAATACGGTCAACGTTTTGAACGGTGAACGCTTCACTATCGTAGCAGGCGTTCTTTCCTTGCTGTCGGTCGGCGCGTATTTACTGTGCTATTATCTGACGACCGAGCGAGTTTTACCCGAGGCGGACAAGCGCGCCCTCAAGAACCGCGGAGTTCGGGCAATGCTGCTTGGTGCTGTAAAAAACCGCGCGCTTTTATCCATCATATTCGCTTCAATCGTTATGCTTTTGGCACAGCTGACGATGCAGCAAATGTCGAATTACGTTTTCCCTAACTACTATGGAAACGCGTCGGCTATGTCGGTATCCACACTTATGATGCTGCTCGGAATGACTATCGCCGCAATCGTAGCAAAGCCGCTTTCACAGAAATTCGGAAAAGCCGAAATCAGCGTATGGTCAAATCTTTTAGCTTGCGGAATTTCGGTGCTCCTGTTTTTCACAAGGCCCGAAAGCGTTTGGGTTTACGTCGGTCTTAATTTCGTATCCTGGCTTGGACTCGGAATTTTCTCTATGGTTTCCTGGGCACTTATCACCGACGTAATAGACTACTCCGAATTAAAAAATCATATACGCGAGGACGGGTCGATATATGCGCTCTACTCATTCTCAAGAAAGCTTGGTCAAGCCGCATCCTCGGGGCTCGTCGGTTTTCTTCTTACCGGTATCGGCTATACCGACACCACGCAATTTGACAAAAACGTGCTCGACGGCATCTATAACATTTCAACGCTCCTTCCGGCGCTCGGATTTCTGCTTCTCGCTATCATTCTCTGGTTCTGGTATCCTCTGCATAAGCGTCAGGTTGAAGAAAACGTAGAAAGACTAAAGCAGATACACGAGCAAAAAAGCAACAATAAGTAAAGTTTTATTGTCTTTTTGGGACGAATAGCGATAAAAAACAGCGTGCCTTCCTTTCGGATGGCACGCCATTTTTATTTTTAAATTACTTTTCCTCTGCTACGTCCTCTGCGGGTGCTTTAACGGCTACAAGCTTGATTATAGCCATCTCTGCGCTGTCACCGCGACGAGAACCGGTCTTAAGGACCTGAGTGTATCCGCCGTTCTGCTGTGCATATGCGGGAGCAATAGTGCTGAAAAGCTTCTTTGCAACGTCTTCCTTGGTGATATAAGCAAGAGCTGTACGGTAAGCAGCGAGGTCGCCACGCTTGCCAAGAGTGATCATCTCATCAGCCTTAGCGGAAACCTCCTGTGCTCTGGTATAGGTTGTTTCAATCTTGCCATTTTCAAGGAGAAGAGTTACCATACCTCTGAGCATAGCTTTACGCTGTGCAGTTGTTCTGCCGAGTTTTCTCATCTGTATATTCTCCTCTGTATTATTCTTCTTCTTTCTTCAGGCTCAGACCCAAAGAATTAAGCTTCAGTATAACCTCTTCGAGCGACTTACGTCCAAGGTTACGAACCTTAATCATATCTTCTTCGGTGCGGTTTATGAGATCCTCCACCGTGTCGATGCTCGCGCGCTTCAAGCAGTTGAAGCTACGAACCGACAGGTCAAGCTCCTCAATGGTCATCTCAAGGACTTTTTCCTTTTTAACCTCAGGTCTGTCGACCATTATCGTCGTGTCACTTGCTTTGTCGGACATATCGATAAAGAGGGCGAGGTGCTCGTTGAGAACCTTGGCTGCGAGTGAAACCGCTTCCTTGGCATTGATAGTGCCATTGGTTATAACCTTCATAGTAAGCTTATCGTAATCGATACTGTTACCTACACGGGTATTCTCTACGCTGTATTCAACCTTATATACGGGCGTGAATATAGAGTCAACGAAAATCTGTCCGATAGGTGCGCCTACGTTAGTTCCCGCATTTGCGAGGTAGTACTGCTTGTTAAGGTCGGAGGGAACGTATCCTCTTCCCTGGTCGAACGTAACCTCCATATAGAAGCGTGCGTTCTCACTTACCGTGCAAATGTGGTGCTCGGGGTTAAGAATGTGAAGCTCAGCATCGGGGCTGATGTCTGCTGCCGTAACGGTTGCGGGACCGGTAATATCTATAATAGCGGTCTTAGGCTCGTCACAGTCGAGCTTAGCAACAATACCCTTTACGTTAAGAACGATTTCCGGAACATCCTCCTTGGCACCGTTACAAGCGGATATCTCGTGAAGAACACCGTCTATCTTTATACTCGTTGCCGCATATCCGGGAAGAGTGGAAAGAAGAACACGGCGAAGAGAGTTACCGAGTGTTATACCGTAACCTCTTATAAGCGGCTCAACAACGAAAGTAGCTTCGCCACCGTCTTCCGAAATCTCGGTCACATTGATATTGAACTTCTCTATTGCGTTCATCATTTTACTAAATTCCTCCTGTTATTATTTTTGTTTAAAACTCTCCGCGTAGTGCGAAGATACCTCTCCGAATAGGAGATGCACAATAAACTGATACCTGACAAGAATAACGGTAGCAAACGCACCGATATTCTTGCGCACAGTATCGGAGGGATTACTTAGAATAGAGCTCGACGATAAGCTGCTCCTCGAACTCGAAGTCGATGTCTTCTCTTGCGGGAAGAGCTACAACCTTCGTAGCGAGATTAGCTGCATCATTCTCAAGCCACTTGGGAGCGACAGCCGTTGCCATATTTTCAGCAAGAGCCTTAATCTTTACGCTCTCCTTGCTCGTTTCCTTAACGGCGATAACGTCACCTGCCTTAACGAGAATAGAGGGAATGGTTACCTTCTTACCGTTAAGAGTAAAGTGAGCGTGAAGAACGAGCTGACGTGCTTCTTTTCTCGACTGAGCCATACCCATTCTGAACACTACGTTGTCAAGACGGCGCTCAAGCAATGTAAGGAGGTTTGCACCGGTGATGCCTTCCATCTTCTCCGCCATCTCATAATAGTGCTTGAACTGACCCTCGAGAACGCCGTAGTAACGTCTTGCCTTCTGCTTCTCACGAAGCTGTCTGCCGTATTCTCCGACCTTCTTGCGCGCCGCACCGTGCTGACCGGGGGCTGTGCTTCTATGGTCAAATGCACACTTACCGTTAGTGCAACGCTCACCCTTGAGGTAAAGCTTGCAGCCCTCACGGCGGCACATTTTACAATTAGGACCTGTATATCTTGCCATTTTACCTAATTCCTCCTTAATTAAACTCTTCTGCGTTTAGGAGGACGACAACCGTTGTGAGGTATCGGTGTAACGTCCTTAATCATAGTAATCTCAAGACCTGCGGTTGCAAGAGCGCGGATAGCCGACTCACGACCCGCTCCGGGACCTCTTACGAGAACCTCAACGGTCTTCATACCCTGATCAACAGCGAGCTTTGCTGCGTGCTCTGCTGCGGTCTGTGCTGCGTAGGGAGTGGATTTCTTAGAGCCCTTGAAGCCCATCTCACCCGATGTTCCCCACGAAACTGCATTACCGTTAGTGTCGGTAATGGTAACTATGGTGTTATTGAAAGTAGAACGGATATGAGCTACGCCCTTTTCGACGTTCTTGCGCTCGCGGC
>JAZNFU010000125.1:0-5488 GCA_045576135.1 Eubacteriales bacterium | reverse complement strand
GCCAACGCGATATCACGGATACACCTCGGATACGGCGTCTTTCTTTCCGCCGTGGTGATTATACTTGCCGTATGCTTTGCTCTTTCCTGCATAGCTATATACCGCGAGGGCGGCACGTCACCGTTTACCACCGAAAGTATTTCGGCGCATTTTGAAAAAATCGCCATACCAACCTATATTTCCATTGCCGCGCTTATACTCGGCGCGATTATCGCGGTTGTTATGCCGAAGGAAGATGAAAATCTCGAAAAAATATACAATCCCTATATTCCGCTGAGAGCACTCGGCGGACGCTTGAAGCTCGACGAATGCGACTCCGAGATTGCAAACGACATCAGGCACGAGCGAAAATTACGAATTTTCGTAAGGATAATATGCGCCCTGCTCTCTCTTATTCTTCTTGGCGGTGCGCTTTTGTTTGCGCTTGATTTTTCACGCTTCACAGCAACCGACGTAAATAGTGAGGTGCTTGGCTGCGTGCTGATTTCCCTGCCCTTATCGCTCGGTGCTCTTATACTGATTTTCGCTGCGGGTATGATAAACTCGGCAAGTGCGGCATACGAGCTTGATATCGTAAAATGGGCAATTTCAAGAAACAAGTCGGCACTTGGGGAAAAGACGGTGAAAAGCTACTCGAAAAAAGGCGAAATACCGCTTAATATATTCAGAGTCGCCGTTCTTGCTATCGGTATCACGTTCATAATTCTCGGCGTTGGCAACGGCGGTATGGAGCAGGTGCTCGGAAAGGCAGTCCGTATTTGTACGGAGTGTATAGGTCTTGGCTGATATGAAAAGATTTTTTGCTAAACTCAAAAACCTTTTGCCGACAAGGCGAAGAATCATTCAGCTTTATGCGGCACTACTTTTTAATGCAAATATAAAGGGCTTCGTGCACGGCGTAATTTATCAAGGACCGGTAAAGAATATCTGCACTCCCGGACTTAACTGCTACTCCTGCCCCGGAGCTTCCGGCTCGTGTCCGCTCGGCGCTTTGCAAAACGCGGTTACGACGGCTGACAAAAAAACGCCCTATTACGTTCTCGGAATTCTTTTACTGTGGGGACTTATGCTTGGCAGATTTATCTGCGGATTTCTTTGCCCCTTTGGTCTTATACAGGACCTTTTACATAAGATAAAGACGCCCAAAATAAAGAAAAGCAAGCTTACGCGTGCGCTCTCTTACTTCAAGTACGTTATACTTGCTTTGTTCGTGGTGATACTGCCGCTTGCGTATATGTTCCGTGATTTGCAATTGCCCGCATTTTGTAAGTATATATGTCCCGCGGGAACTCTCGGCGGTGCTATTTCGCTTCTGATAAACCCCAACAACGAGGATATGCTCGGTATGCTCGGACCGCTGTTTACCTGGAAATTCCTCGTGCTCGTCTTGGTTATCGTCGGCTCGGTATTTATCTACCGCTTCTTCTGCCGTTTCCTTTGTCCGCTTGGCGCACTTTACGGTCTTTTCAATAAGTTTGCCATTTTTGGAATCAAGCTTGAAAAGCCAAAATGCGTTGATTGCGGCAAGTGTATTTCCAAATGTAAAATGGACATCAAGACGGTCGGCGACCACGAATGTATCAATTGCGGCGAGTGTATCTCGGTATGTCCCACCGAAGCAATACAGTGGCGCGGCGGCAAGATAATTCTGCCGGATAACGAGATACCCGAGGGCGCGAGCGAGGAAGAAAAGGCTGTCATAACGAAAAAACGCCAAAAACGGTTGCTGATAACGAAGATAGTTGCCGCCGTGCTTATGATATCACTTCTCGGCGGTGCTCTTTACTACTATAATTTCGTTGACGAAATTCCCGAATCGAATATAATTCCGGGCGGTGAGGACGAGGACGACGGAATCAGAACCGGAAACCGCGTCGGCAACAGATGCCCCTCACTCGACCTTGCATACGTTGACGGTTACGGCAACGGTAGCTTCAACGTAAGCGAGCTTCGCGGAAAGGTCGTAGTCCTTAATTTCTGGGGCACCTGGTGCGCCCCCTGCAAGCAGGAGCTTCCGCATTTCAATCAGGTTGCATCGGAGTACTCGACAGACGAGGTCGTGGTCGTAACCATACACACGAGCTGGGACGGCGACGTAGCTCCGAGCGAGTATATCGCGCAAAACTATCCGAATTCAAATATGCTGTTCGTCACCGATACGCAGATTGAAGGCTCGCAGGCAGACACCTACTATACCGCGCTCGGCGGCAAGGGCTCGTATCCTATGACGCTCGTTCTCGACTCCCGCGGAGTTATTACCGCAAAGGTCGTAGGTGCTATGAGCTACGAGCAGCTGAAGTCCGCGGTTGACGATGCTCTCGCACAATAATAAAAGCCGACGTGGCTGAATCATTAAGAATTCAATCAAAGCAAAAGTAGAAGTGAGAAAATCAAATAAATCACGAGATTTCGGCGAATTCTTAATGCCAGAGAACCGTGGGGCAGGGGGATTTAGAGCGAAAATCTTCGGCTGACGAGCGATAGCTGTATAAGAATACAGCGAGCGAGGAAACGAAGATAGAACAAAAGCTCGATAAAAATGAGGAAAACCGCAGGTTTTCAACCTTGATTTTCCCCGATTTAGATTATATGACGGTAGGAGTGCGGAATTTTGTACCCCTACCGTTTTTTGTTCGCTTGCGCCTAAATGCCGCAGCCCCGTTTTTATTGCAAAACGCAAACCTTTGTATACAAAACACAGCAAAAAAACGATATTAACAAAAATAGGACCGACAGCGCTTATCCGTACAAGCATTTTTGCTTGATACGGTGCTGTCGGTCCTTTCGTTTGCTCTTTTCACGAGCTTTTTTGCGAATTAATTCGGTTTTCTACGCGGATTAATCTGCCTTGGCTATTTCTATAACGAGGTCCTCACCGTCGGTGAAATCGAAATGCTTCGGTTGGTCATTCTCGTACGGGGGCAGAACGAAGCCCTGAGGAACGTAGGTTACGGTAGCGTAGCCGAGAGCCGAGTCGGAATAGAATACCACGCATCCGTCAGCATCGGTGGTTTTTCCCGCCATACACATACCCTCGGGTGTGCAAGCCTGGATAGTTGCTCCCTCGATTGCGTTGCCGTCGGCGTCCTTTGCATATACGCGGTACTCGTCAAGCTTAACGAGCGAGAGTGTGCAGCTCTTTTCGCCCTCAGCGAAGGTGTGCTCACCGTCACCCGAGTCCTTGTACATTTCGGGGTAATCCTCGATATATACCGCTATTCTTCTGTTTATCTTACTTGCATCAAGCTCGAAGCTTACCTTACCCTCGCTGTCGGTCGTACAGAAAATAACGTTAGGCTCGCCGGTTACGTCAAAGGCAACCTTGATACCCGACAACGCCTTATTGCTATCGTCCTTTACGGTAACCGTATAGGTTTCGGGGGAATTTGCTCCGCCGAGCGTTTCACCGCAATCGTCGCATACGCCGTTATCGTCCGCATCATCGTGGGCGCAGGGGTCGTCGGGACCGCAGGAAACCGCGAGGCACACGACGAGCATCGCAACGGCAAGAAGTGAAAGTATTTTTTTCATAGTCATTGTTCTCTCTCCTATATTTGATTTTTAATTATATTTTTGATTATAGCTTTCAGCCGCTTTTTTTCAACTGCCGAAATCCGACTTATTCAGCCGTTACGGTAAAATCGTAGTTATCCGCGGCGGGTGCGCTGACAGCGAAGCTGATTTTTCCGCCGTCGTAGGTAAAGCTGTAGACACCGTCAGCATCATTTTCGCCGCCGATTATAAGCGCAGCACCGTTATCCACCGATACCGTAATTACGTCGCCAAGCTCAAGCGTGCCGTTATAGAGGTAGTAAACGCAGCCGCCGTCGTCCTTTACGGTTGCAACGTACTCACCCGCCTCACCTATTTGCTGAGGCAAGGACTCGTCGTAGCCCGCCGCTACCGAGCTTACGGTAACCGAGCTGTCGGTGGTTGTAAGCTTGATATAGTAAACACCCTCGTCAAGCGTCGGCGCGCCGTCGGAGTCATTGAATATGAAGGAGATTTTGCCGTTTTCGGCGTCGATACGAACGAGAGCCTCACCGCCCTTTTCATCGTAAATCTCGATATATCCCGAGCAGATAAGCTCAAGAAGATACTCGCTGACGCCCCTTACGTTGATTTCAAGCCAAGCGACAGCCGAAACCGAGTCTACGGTATAGCTCTCACCGATAATCACGTCGTAGGGAGAGGTGAGCGTTCCGTCGGGGATAAGAGTGAGCGATACGCCGGCACTTCCGTCGGTAAAGCCGATATCGGATGCCGTTTGCTCATAGCCTGCGGGAATATCAACGATTTGTACGCTGTATCCCGTGTACTCAAGCACGCCCTCAAAGGTTACCACGCCGTCCGCGTCGGTAAGAAGAAGCATACCGGGAACCGCAACGCCGTCACGAAGAAGCTGAACCTTGATGCCTTGCAGGCTCTCGGAGTTTTCAATATGCACGGTCACGGTATAATCAACGAATCTTTCTATGAACGAGGCGTTTACGGTGTAATTTACCGAGCCGCCCTCATAATTCGATGCACCGAGAGCAAACACGACGGTTTCGCCCGCGCGCACGGGGATTACGGATACCTCGACACCGTCAACGTATGCGGCGGCAAGGTCGGAGTGCGTGCCGCCAAAGGCAAACACGAGCGTCTTATCCGCGTTTGCTGTGAAGCTGTAATAAACGAGCTCGCCGTTTGAAAGCGATACATCTACGTTACTGTCAAGCTCAAGGATTATTGGGTTATTCTCGGTTCCCTTCTTATTAACCGCAAGTCTTAGAGTAAGGTCGGCATCACCGCCGTTTACAACCTCTACAAGCGCCTCGCCCGACGAATTAAGTTCAACCGAAATAACGCCGCCGACAGCCGTATATTCGGTATCGTTATATCTGAGAGCTACACCCGCCGCGTTCGAAATAACGATAGTTCTATTGATACCGTTGGGTACGTAGTACCAGGAGGACTCGCCCGCGGGAACGTATATTTTGTTCAAATCGTTGTCGAAGAGAATTGCCGCATCGCCCGCACTCGCGCCCGCGCGTCCGTTGGTAAGCGTTATAACGCCAACGACGGCTTCATCCTTCGTGAAGTAAAGCGGCTCCGCCGATTTCGTCATATCGGAAAGCATCCCCACCGCGATATACGAGCCGTTAGGAACGCTGAAGCTCGCGGCACCCGAAGCATCGCTCACAGCCGTGCTGATAAGCTCGTGAGTTGCCGTGTAAAGATTTACCGCAATACCGGGCGCGGTGCCCCCCGCCGCATCCTTAACGGTTACCGAATACTCGATATCCGCATCCGTCTGTACGAACTCAAGCGTGTGGGAGGTGGTCCTCGACGCATCGATGCTGACGCGGCGCTCACCGTTTACAACCTCACCCTGCGAGCAGACTAAAGATGGGTTTACAACCTCGACTACGAGATAGTATTCGTCTTTTTCAAGCGTAAAGGATACGCCCGACGCCGCCGTAACGGTCTTAGTTCCTACGACGTC
>JAZNFU010000124.1:0-2225 GCA_045576135.1 Eubacteriales bacterium | reverse complement strand
ATACTCGACGAGCTCGGCGGCGAAAAGATAGATATAATCAAGTACAGCGAGGATATTGCACAGTATATCGCGGAGGCACTTTCTCCTGCGAAGGCTCTGTCGGTTACGATGGACGGCGAGCGTTCCTGCCGTGTAATAGTTTCTCCCGACCAGCTCTCTCTTGCTATCGGTAAGGAAGGACAGAACGCAAAGCTCGTTGCCCGTCTTACCGGCTGTAAGATAGACATAAAGGCGTAATTATGGCAAAGGGCACGGGAGCCGCACCGAAAAAGATACCGGTGAGAAGATGCACCGGCTGCGGCGAGCATTATCCCAAATTCGAGCTTATAAGGGTTCTTCGAACACCCGAGGGCGAAATTCTGCTTGACTTTGACGGAAAGAAATCCGGCAGGGGTGCGTATATATGCAGAAAAAAGGACTGCCTTAAGCGTGCAAGACGCGCTCGCAGACTTGAAAGCTCGCTTGAGTGCACAATTCCCGACGCAGTCTACGACAGACTCGAGGAGGAGCTTTCAAATTGAGTTCGGTTGGAATAGAACGCATCCTCGGTATGCTCGGACTCGCGATGCGCGCGGGTAAGCTTATAATAGGTACGGAGATGATATGCCGCGCTATGCCCCACACGAAGCCGATGCTCGTCGTCGTATCGAGCGGCGCGTCGGAGGGCACGAAGAAAAAGCTTCGCACGAAAAGCGAGTTTTATAATACCGACCTTATACAGATTGATTTGGATACCGAGGCACTCGGTCATCTTCTCGGAAAAACCTATACCCCCGCCGCCGTTGCGGTGATAGAGCCGGGTATAGCCGACGAGATAAAAAAGGCACACGGTGCCGCCAGTAAATAAGATGAAAGGACGTTTCCACGGCTGGAAACGGTGATATGTATGGCAGCGGGAAAGGAAAAACTTACGTTAAACCAAATATCCAAGGACTTTAATCTAAAGACCAAGGACGTTATAGACGTATTCAAGAGCTTCGGCGTCGAAAAGAAAAGCGGAGCTACTGTGGAAAAGGACGATTTTGAGCTTTTCTTGCAGAACATAACGATGAATAATCAGATTAAAAATCTTGAGGCTTATTGCACGGGAGCTGTTACCATAAGCTCGGTGCGCGAGGAAAAGCCGAAGCCCGAGGTGAAAGCGGAGGTGAAGACCGCGCCGAAGCCCGAAGTGAAGCCTGAGGTAAAGGCAGAGCCGAAGAGCGCGCCAAGACCCGCAGACCCGAAGCGCACTCAGGACGCACCCCGCAATTTCGAGCGCGGCGGCGCACAAAGGTCCACTCAGGACAGAGGACAAAGACCTCAGCGCGACGGCTATCAGAGCCGCGAGCAATATTCGAAATACAGCGCGAAGCCGCAGGATAATCCCTTTGCCAAGCGCATAGAGGGAATGAACAGACGCGCCGAGGGTAAGCCGGGTGTTCCCAGACAGTATCAGCAGCGTACGCCCGCACCCGCACAGCAGGCAAAGCCGCAGGCGGCGGAGGTAAATACTCAGCGCCCCGCACAGCAGGTAGCGCTTGAGCGTCAAAGACTCGCCGAGGAAAAGGCAAAGGCGCAGGCAGCGGCAAAGGCGCAGCAGGCACAGCCTCAGGCTAAAAAGGAAAAGGAAAAGGCGCAGAAGCAGCAGTTCCGCAAGATCACGCCCATCGTTGATACGAGCATCGTGAAGGGTGGGGTCAATATCGGCGTTGACTACACCGCAGAGGGAACGCAGAAGATGCGCGTGGTTGATACGAGAACCTCGGACGTCAACCTTTCCAAATACGACGAGCATTATAACGACCAGTACTATGCTATAATGAACGGTACCGATAACAAGAGCTCCAAACAGAAGCTCAAGAAGCAGGACAACAAGGGACAGAATGCCAAGAGCGCAAAGGATAAGGAGCGTCTTGCTCAGGAGAAAATCAAGCGTATGGAAGCCGAGCGCGCGAGAAACAAGCCGCTTGAGATTACCGTTCCCGACGAGATAACCGTATCCGAGCTTGCGACAAGGCTTAAAAAGGCGTCGGGCGAGGTTATCAAGAAGCTTATGCTTATGGGCGAGATGAAGGGACTCAACGACGTCGTTGATTACGACACCGCCGAGCTTATCGCCGACGAATTCGGCGCAAAGGTAACGCGCGAGGTAGTCGTTACGATAGAGGAGCGTCTGTTCACCGAGGCAGAGGACAGCGACGAGGACCTCGTCGAGCGTGCACCCGTCGTGTGCGTTATGGGTC
>JAZNFU010000123.1:0-1918 GCA_045576135.1 Eubacteriales bacterium | reverse complement strand
CCTTGTCTTCCTAAGACCGCCTTGGCCTCCGACTTGTTGCTCGATATTATCCTGTGTCCACAGTGTATTTGCCCGGGCTTTGTTAAGAGCGCATCTCCCTTCTTCAGCGCAAACTTTTTATTTTCGACTACGTATTCTATTTCGCCCTCTGCGACATACATAATTTCGTAAAAATTATGGCTGTGAGAATTGTAGTTCGTGTTTCCCGGTTTGATTTGGGTTTCACTGTACAAAAGATAAAATGAGCCATCCTTGTATTCGTAAAAATCAACTGTCTTTTGCATAGCTTAAGTTTATCACACGCTTTTGTCTTTGTAAAGTGCAATTTGTAATATTTTTCACAAAAACGGCAATTTATTTCAAAAAGCGCTTATCGGTCAGCCGTTTTTCCGATTTTTTGGAGGTAAAATGTCTACTTTATTTATCAACGCAAGACTCGTTCTTATCGACAGAATAGCCGACGGAGCTTTGAGAATCAAGGACGGTAAGATTACCGATATTTATGAGGGGGAGTACGAGATATTAGAGAGTGACTCTGTTGTAGACCTTTCGAATAAATATCTTTCTCCCGGATTTATTGACGTTCACGTTCACGGCGGCGATGGCGGCTACTTTATGTCGGGCGAGGAATGGCAGATTGACGCAGCGTGTAAAACGCATATGAAGCACGGAACGACGAGTATGACGCCCACTATTTCCGCGGCACCGAAGGAGGTAATTATAAAATCCTTCGAGGCTATCAACGAGTACGAAAGGGTGGAAAGCGTGCGCCCGAATTTTATCGGTCTTTACCTTGAGGGGCCGTATCTTTCGCCCGCCGCGTGCGGTGCGATACCGGGCGGCTATATAAGAGAGCCGAGCCGTGAGGAATACCTTGAGCTTCTTGAAAGATTTCCGAATATCGTAAGATGGGGACTCGCTCCCGAGCTTCCCGGTGCTGTCGAAATGGTGCGCGAGCTTCGTGAGCGCGGCGTTCGCACCTCTATTGCTCATACGGACGGCTTCTTTGAGGACGCTTTGGCGGTACGCGAGGCGGGGTGCGATTCGATAACTCATTTTTATTCGCTGACGCCCACCGTGCGCAGAGTGAACGCGTACAGACGCGCGGGTGTGCTTGAGTTCGGCTATCTTTACGATGATATTTTCGTTGAGGTAATCGCCGACGGCTGTCACTTGCCCGCGGAGCTTTTGAAGCTTATATACAAGGTCAAGGGCGCGCACAGAATTATGCTCGTCACCGACGGTATATCAGCATCCGGCGCGTTTGATACCGACAAAAAGCAGTATTACACCCAAATGGGAAAGCCGATAGTCGTCGAGGATGGGGTTGCAAAGCTGCCCGACCGCTCCTGCTTTGCGGGAAGCGTCGCAACGACTGACAGACTCGTGCGAACGATGAAAAATCTCGCCGAGCTTCCGCTTTACGAGGCTGTCAAAATGGTGAGCGAAACCCCCGCCGCGTATTTCGGAATTTTCGATAAAAAGGGCTCGATAGCGGTTGGCAAGGATGCCGACCTCGTCGTCTTCGACGAGGATATAAACGTAGAGTCGGTATACGTTATGGGGCGGAAAACGGTGTGAGTGCGCGAGATTAATCCGCAATTTTAAAAGAAAGCTCAAAAAACGGAGGAGAGAGGCAATGAAAAAACCAAAGCATATGTTAACCGGCTTTAATACCGGACACTACCGCTTCGTGCGCAGCGAGATGATGGACGTTTTACGCCGATTCAAATTCGGGCGCGAGAACGGCGGCGTTTTCAATCTTCTGCCGATAAGGGTGGACCAGGAGCGACCGAGCACCGAGGAGCTTTGCTCGTGGGCGAAATATTTCAAGGAAAACGGCATTTATTTTTATATAAAGAACAACTATCCGAGAGTCGGCGAGCCGAAAATGATTCTCACCAAAGAGGAAATGACG
>JAZNFU010000122.1:0-4785 GCA_045576135.1 Eubacteriales bacterium | reverse complement strand
AGCAGAGTGAGGCGCTTGGCGGAGTGATAGCACAGATTATTCCGCCCGAAACCGCCGTTGGCGGCTTCGTGCAAAAATACCTCAGAAAAATAGCTCACTTTACCGAGTACGGACTTCTCGGAATAGAGCTTGCCGTGCTTTGCGTTTTCTTCACCGAACGAAAATTTTTATCGCTCCTGCGCGCACTTTTTCTTGCGGGTAGCGTCGCGCTCGTTGACGAAACTATACAGATTTTTTCGGGGCGTGGTCCGTCGGTTGCGGATGTTTGGATCGATATCGGCGGATACGTATTTTTCTCTTTGGTGACGCTGATTAGCTTGGGCATCCAGCTTCTCGTTTTGCTTGCGGTGCGGAAAATACGCGGATACTGAGCCCGCAGACGTTGAATTTTAATAAAGGCATTCGGTTGATCGGCATTGCCGCATCAGCCGATTTTCTTTTCGCCGCGTTTTTTGCATAGCGACGCCTTTTTTTGAAAAATCGGCTCGCTTTTTCTTCCGTCGGGGGTGTCGGTACTTGATTTTTTATTTTTTTTATGTTATTATATATGTTGGTTTATTGCGGACTGAGGACGGTGCGCGCGGCGGCGGATGTGAATATATCGCCGCATTTTAGATTTTTCAGCTTGCCGAGGAGGGCTTGTTTATGGTAAAAATAACCGGTATAGAGCCGCGTTCGGCGGCACGACGCCATCGCATTTCGGCGGGCGATTATTTGATTTCAATCAACGGAAACGAAATACGCGACGTTCTCGATTATCGCTTTTATCTTACCGAGTGCCGAGTTGAATTGAGGCTTTTGAGGGGTGAGCGCGAGTACACCGTTAAAATTAAAAAGGACGAATACGACGATATAGGACTCCTTTTCGAAACTCCCCTTATGGACGAAAAGCACTCCTGCAAAAACGGCTGTATCTTCTGCTTTATCGACCAGAATCCAAAGGGAATGCGCGATACTATCTACTTTAAGGACGACGACTCAAGGCTTTCCTTTATCCACGGCAACTATATAACGCTGACGAATATGACGAGGGCGGACGTTGACCGCATAGTAAAAATGCGCTTTTCGCCGATAAACATCTCGATTCATACGACCAATCCCGACCTGCGCGTCAAAATGATGAAGAATAAAAACGCGGGTGAGGTTTTAAAATACCTTGACGATTTTTGTAACGCGGGACTTTCTATGTGCGGACAGATAGTGCTTTGCCGCGGCGTTAACGACGGCGAGGAGCTTCGGCGCACGATGCGCGAGCTTACCGCGTATCATCCGTATCTTTCGAGCGTTTCGGTAGTGCCCGCCGGACTCACCGCCCATCGCGACGGACTCTATCCGCTCTCGGACTTTACAGCCGAGGAGGCGGCGGCCGTGATAGATATGATAGACGAGGCGGCAAAAAAGAATAAAGCCGCACTTGGCACGCGACTCTTTTATGCGGCGGACGAGTTTTACCTGAAGTCAAACAGACCCTTGCCTGCGGCTGAGTATTACGAGCAGTATCCGCAAATCGAAAACGGCGTCGGTATGCTTCGCTCCTTCTTGGACGAGGCTGTGCAGGGTGTGGGAGAGTGTGAGCTTGACGGCTCGCGCGAGCGCGCCGTGTCGGTTGCGACGGGCGTGGCTTCCTATCCTACGGTTCTTCGAATTTGCGAGGAGTTACAGGAAAAATGCCACAATTTGAAAATAAAAGTTTACAAAATTATCAATAATTTCTATGGAGAGAGTATAACCGTATCCGGACTTCTCACGGGCTTGGATATGTACGAGCAGCTTCGGGATAAGCAGCTTTTTGATGAGCTTATAATACCGAAAAACTCGCTTCGGTGTGAGGGAGATTTGTTCCTTTGCGGTACGTCGGTTGACGAGCTGTCGCAAAAGCTCTCCGTTAAAATACGCGCAGCTGATACCGACGGCTTCGATTTTATCGACGCCGTGCTCGGTGTCGGCGAGTGAAAAAGGGGGAATTTTAAATGTCAAAGCCAATAGTAGCGATAGTCGGCAGACCCAACGTCGGCAAATCAACGCTGTTCAATAAGCTCATAGGCGAGCGTCGCTCGATAGTGGAGGACACGCCGGGTGTAACCCGCGACAGAATTTACGCCGAGGCCGAGTGGAGCGACAAGCGCTTCATACTTATAGACACGGGCGGTATAGAGCCGAGGTCCGACGATACCATACTGAAGCAGATGCGCCTTCAGGCAGAAATAGCGATTGCCTCCGCCGACGTCATAATATTTATGTGCGATATCAAATGCGGACTTCTTGCCGACGACAGAGATATTGCGGTAATGCTTAAAAAATCGGGAAAGCCGATAATTCTCGCCGTCAACAAGGCGGACAAGGTCGGACACGTGCCCTACGAGTTTTACGAATTCTACGAGCTCGGCTTCGAGCGCGAGCCGATAGCCATATCCTCGCTTCACGGTACGGGCTCGGGCGACCTTCTTGACGCGGTGCTTGAGGAGTGCGATTTCTCGGACGCTGAGGACGAGGACGAGGACGAGGGAATTATAAACGTCGCGGTAATCGGAAAGCCGAACGCGGGAAAATCCTCGATTATTAACCGTATGTGCGGTGAGGAGCGCGTGATAGTTTCGGATATTGCGGGCACGACGCGCGACGCGGTTGATACGAGAGTGGAAAACTCACACGGAGTGTTCAACTTTATCGATACGGCGGGTATTCGCCGTCAGTCGAAGGTTGAGGACAGAATTGAGAAATTCAGCGTGCTCCGTGCAAATATGGCGGTTGAGCGCGCGGACGTGTGTCTTATTATGGTTGACGCGGGCGACGGTGTCACCGAGCAGGACGAGAAAATAGCGGGAATTGCACACGAGGCGGGAAAAGCTTCAATTATAGTTATAAATAAGTGGGATACGATAGAGAAGGATAACGGTACCGTAAATACGTTCAATAAGCAGATAAGAGCCGCGCTCGCTTATATGCCTTACGCGCCGACAATCTACGTTTCGGCACTCACCGGACAGCGCGTTGCGAATATATACGAGCTTATCAAGAGCGTGTACGAGCAGAGCAGAAAGCGTATCAGCACCGGCACTCTCAACGACCTGCTCAACGACGCGATGACCAGAGTTCAGCCCCCCTCGGATAAGGGAAAGCGCCTGAAAATTTATTATATGACGCAAACCTCGGTAGCACCGCCCACGTTCGTTATTTTCTGTAACTCCGAGGAGCTGTTCCATTTCTCCTACCGCAGATACATTGAAAACTGCCTTCGCGACACCTTTGGATTTGAGGGCACGCCGATAAAGCTCGTAATTCGGCAAAAGGGTGACAAGGAAGGCTCGTAAAACGAGGTGACGGTATGTTTATAGATAATATCAAAATTTATGTGAAGGCGGGCGACGGCGGAAACGGCGCGGTGTCCTTTCACAGAGAAAAATACGTGTCGGCGGGAGGACCCGACGGCGGTGACGGCGGACGCGGAGGAAACGTAGTGTTTCGCGTCGACGAGGGAGCTAATACGCTTCTTTCGTTCAGATATAAAAGGAAATTTATAGCCGAGCGCGGCGGTGACGGAATGACCGGCAAAATGCACGGCAAAAACGGCGAGGACGTTATAGTAACCGTGCCGCGCGGAACGCTTATCCGTGACGGCGAGAGCGGAAAAATCATATTCGATATGGCGAACGCCGACGAATTTATACTTTGCCGCGGCGGACGCGGCGGCTGGGGCAACCGCCATTTTGCGACTTCCACGAGGCAGATTCCGAGATTTGCAAAAAACGGAACGCGCGGTGAGGAGCGAGAGGTTACGCTTGAGTTGAAGATGCTCGCCGAGGTGGGACTCATAGGCTTCCCCAACGTTGGAAAATCCTCGATTCTTTCAAGAATTTCATCGGCGAAGCCGAAGATTGCAAATTATCATTTTACCACGCTTTCCCCGAATCTCGGAGTTGTCAAAATCGGTGACGGACGCGGCTTCCTTGCCGCCGATATTCCCGGACTTATCGAGGGGGCGTCGGAGGGTGTCGGACTCGGTCACGATTTCCTTCGCCACGTTGACAGATGCAGACTTCTTTTGCACGTCGTTGACGTTGCGGGAACGGACGGCAGAGAGCCTGCCGACGATATTGACAAAATAGACGCGGAGCTTATGAAATATTCGCCCGAGCTTGCCGAGCGTCCGCAGATAATCGTTGCAAACAAGTGCGACAGCGCGGATATGGAGGGCGATAGCGTGCGTGCGTTCAAAGCGCGTGCCGCGGAGCTTGGTCGCGAGGTTGTGTACGTCAGCGCGGTTACCGGAGAGGGACTTTCCGAGCTTGTAAAGCTCGCGAGCGGGAAGCTGAGCACGCTTCCCCCCATTGCCGTGTACGAGGCTGAATATTCCGAGGAGGAAAAGGCGCTTTCGGGCGTCAAGGAAAAAATCACCGAGATACGCCGCGAGGGTGATAAGTATATCGTCGAGGGCGAGTGGCTGTTCAACTTTATGGGACAGATTAACTTCTCGGATTACGAGTCGCTCAATTTCTTCCAGCGCGTGCTTTCGAAAAACGGAGTTATAGATAAGCTTCGCGAGGCGGGAATTAACGAGGGCGATACGGTAAGCATATACGATTTTGAATTTGATTTTGTTTATTGAGGAGATTATGATTAAAGAGCTTGTTACAAAAAACCGTTCGGTACGACGCTACGACCACTCGGTAAAAATCGGCAGAGAAACGCTCTGCGATTTGGTAGACGTCGGAAGACTTTGCGCGAGTGCGGGAAATCTTCAAAGAATACGCTTTGCCACCGTGTGCGGCGAGGGGGCTGCCCTTG
>JAZNFU010000121.1:0-1670 GCA_045576135.1 Eubacteriales bacterium | reverse complement strand
CGCTTATGTATGCCGGCGGCAATCCGCTCAGAGCACTCGGTACTCTTTACTCTGTTATGAGCGAAAAGGTAGGAGATAACGTTTCTATCATCGTTTTCCTCGTAATTCTCGGTATTTTCGTCGTTCTTATGCAGAAGTCGGGAGGCTCTCGCGCTTACGGCAACTGGGCACAGACGAAAATCAAGTCCAGAAGCGGCGCTCTTGCAGCAACGGCAGGTCTTGGCTGTCTTATCTTCGTGGACGACTACTTCAACTGCCTGACTGTCGGCTCAGTTATGCGCCCGATTACCGATAAGTTCAAGATTTCGCACGCAAAGCTCGCGTGGATAATAGATTCCACGGCGGCACCCGTTTGTATCATCGCTCCGATTTCCTCTTGGGCGGCTGCGGTTTCCGGTCAGCTTGAGGGTAACGGACTCGTGGTCTTCATTAAGACTATTCCCTTTAACGTATACGCACTTCTTACTATTATAATGGTATTTGCGTTCGCATATATGAAGCTCGATTTCGGTAAGATGAAGAAAAACGAGGCTTGCGCTATCGAAACCGGCGACCTTAACGCAGGTGAGGTTGACCTTCCCACCGACGAGGATTCCACTATAATAGAAAATCCCAGAGGAAAGGTTCGTCACCTTATCGTTCCGGTTATCATTCTTATCGCTTGCTGTATCGGCGGTATGATTTACTCCGGCTTCTTCTACGATTGGGACACATACACGTACGGCACGAAGGTTCAGTCGGCAAACGTAATCGAGGCGTTCTCGAACTGTGACGCAGGCTCGTCGCTCGCGATAGGCTCGACGATAGCGCTCTTTATCGTAGCTATCTATTACATAATCGAAAAGGTTGCCTCCTTTAAGGAAATCACCGACAGCATCACTCAGGGCTTCAAGGCTATGGTTCCCGCAATCCTCATTCTCACGTTTGCTTGGAGTATTTCGGGAATTATGGGTGCTAAGGGCGGCTACCTTGACGCTCAGGCGTTCGTAAGCGAAAATATGGCACTTATTCCGCCTACCGTAAAGGCTCTGTTCCCTGCTATATTCTTCATTCTCGCTTGCGTAATTGCATTCTCGACGGGTACGTCGTGGGGTACCTTTGGAGTACTCGTTCCCATCGCGGTAACCATTCTCGGCGGTACGGGCACGCTCGTTTTTATTACCGTTTCGGCAACGCTTGGCGGCGCGGTATTCGGCGACCACGTTTCTCCCATTTCGGACACGACCATTCTCGCCTCGACCGGCGGAAACTGTAACCACGTTGACCACGTTAAAACCCAGCTTCCCTACGCGGCGCTTATCGCAGGTATATCCTTCGTTTCCTATATAGTTGCAGGTCTTTGTGCATCGCTCGGTGGCGTGCTCTCGGCAATTATTACGTGGGTTGTGGCACTCGCGCTGTTCGCTGGTGCGGTGTTCGCAATAAAGTATTTTCAGAATAAAAATGCGGCTGCCGAATAAGACTCAACGGCACCCTACGCTTTAATATCAACATTATAAAAACGCGAATTAGCGTGAGCACTCTTTACCGAGTATCATACTAATTCGCGTTTTTTTGTTATTATTTATTTACTTTTTGAGTCATTTTTCTCTACCGAACACGGCTTTTAATATTTTACTGATTTTCGGTGGCGTGCCGTACAGAAGAACGCCGACGCGGTAAATTCTTGC
>JAZNFU010000120.1:0-9698 GCA_045576135.1 Eubacteriales bacterium | reverse complement strand
GAGCGGTGTTGGGAGCAACCTGCTCCTCAAGGGAGTGACCGGTCAGATCGTCTACGATACCGATGGTGAAGTGATTCTTCTTCTCGCCTGCCATATTTGCATATACTGCGAAGATGGAAGCGGGAGTGGTATCCTTAGATCCGAGACCGTATCTACCGCCGATAACCTTAACGCTTCTGCCAACCTCGTTAAGAGCTGCGATAACGTCGAGGTAAAGGGGCTCGCCAAGAGAGCCGGGCTCCTTGGTTCTGTCAAGGATAGCAAGTGTCTTTACGGTTTCGGGAATTGCCGCAGCAAACTTCTCAGCAACGAAGGGTCTGTAAAGTCTTACCTTAACAAGACCATCCTTCTCGCCGCGAGCGTTAAGGTAGTCGATAACCTCCTCAGCAACGTCACATACAGAGCCCATAGCTACGATAACGCGATCAGCATCGGGTGCGCCGTAGTAGTTGAAGAGCTTGTAGTTAGTGCCAAGCTTTGCGTTAACCTTGTCCATATACTCCTCAACGACTGCGGGAAGTGCGTCGTAGTAGGGGTTGCAAGCCTCTCTGTGCTGGAAGAAGGTATCGCCGTTTTCAGCCGAGCCGCGAAGCATAGGAGCGGTTTCGGGGTTGAGCGAACGGCTGCGGAATGCGGAAAGTGCGTCCCAATCAACCATCTCTGCAAGATCCTTGTAATCCCAAGCGGCAACCTTCGTAATCTCGTGAGAGGTACGGAAGCCGTCGAAGAAGTTAAGGAAGGGAACTCTACCCTTGATAGTAGCAAGGTGAGCAACTGCACCGAGGTCCATAACCTCCTGTGCATTGGTTTCTGCCATCATAGCGAATCCGGTCTGACGGCAAGCGTATACGTCGGAGTGGTCACCGAAGATATTAAGAGCGTGCGAAGCAACGCATCTTGCGGAAACGTGAATAACGCAAGGAAGAAGCTCGCCGGCGATCTTATACATATTGGGGATCATAAGAAGAAGACCCTGGGATGCGGTGTAGGTGGTGGTAAGAGCACCTGCTGCCAAAGAGCCGTGCACAGCACCTGCGGCACCCGCCTCGGACTGCATCTCAACTACCTTAACGTTGGTGCCGACGATGTTTTTCGCGGGCTCGCCAAAGATGTTCTTGTTGGAAGCAGACCAGGTGTCTGTTACCTCAGCCATATTGGATGAGGGAGTGATGGGATAGATAGCAGCAACCTCTGTAAACGCATAAGAAACGTGCGCGGCAGCGGTGTTACCATCCATAGAAATTTTCTTTCTTTCTATCATGGTTTTTCCTCCATAAAAATATATTATACTTTAACCAACAGTCATTATAACACAATTTTTTATAAAAGTAAAGAGCAAATTAGAATATATATTTAGGTTTTTGGGGATTTTCTTCGCAGTTTTTGAATTTTTTGTAAGTATTGTCGGATTCTTGCGATTTTGTTCGATACATTATTGATTTTTTTCTTCGGATATGGTATTGTAATCTTAGAGAAAGCTACTTGCGATAATGCTTAAAAATGGAGGTAACGTATGAAAAAAAGAGTATTCGTCGCTTTTATACTTTGTATATGCTTGGTGCTGAGCTCGTGTCAGATTCCCGGTCTTGACGGTATGATTCCCGGCTCGAGTGGCGGTGGCGGCAATCCCGCAGACGAGCCGAATCCGAGTCCCACACCGGATATAAACGACGCGCCGCTTAACGAAAATCCGACCGACTGGGAAAGCTCGTCGGGCATCGATTATGGTAATCCTTGCGTGACGGTAATGAAGGACGAGCCGACCGATATAAGCTCGCTTTTTGGCGCGGATTTTGAGCTTGAGGACGCTGTTTTCGAGAGCGCGTGCGAGGGCATTGCCACCGTTTCGGGAAGCGTCGTTACGGGTGTAAAGTGCGGACGCACGGATATCACGGTGACTGCGGCATCGGGTGAGGTGCAAACGGTAACCGTAACGGTAGAGTTCCTTACCTCGTCGAATAGCGGATACGTTTTCCCGACGAGCGAGGATGAAACGGTCTATAAGGTTAACACCACCTACGAGGCGGACAGACTTATCGACTCGGCAATAGCGGGGCATAAGTCGCTTATTACGATTGATTTTTCGAACGTGGGAAAGGACTATAACGCGTTTGAAAGCTATAGCGCGAATATCGAGCTTTCGAGCCACGTTTCCATCGTAAAGAGCTGCTACGAAAACGAGCCGCAGGTCATATACTTTGAGATAACCTACGAATCGGATACGGCGTCCGAGTTCGTGCAAACGACCGAGGAAAACGCTTATCAGACTATTGCGAATGCAAATATGATAATCAGGGATTCCGCGCTCGGCAACCGCAGAGCCGACGATTACGAGGGCTTTGCGATAAACACGCACAACAGCGGAACTATGGACGTATATAACTCCGAGGAGCTCTGGTGGGCGCTGGAGAATAACCTTAAGCCTAATTTCCCGCTTGAAAATTCAAAAGCGGAGTTGTTCTACGAGCGCGCGAAAATGCTTCTTCGCGATATTATAACCGACGATATGACCGACTACGAGAAGGTGCTCGCGATATTCGATTGCCTCGTTAACGAGGTTGCCTACGACTACGATGCCGCAGCTCTGCCCGCCGAGGACGATTTCCACACCGATACGTGCTATTACCTTGAGGGCGTGTTTGAGCGCGGACGCGCCGTGTGCGACGGAAAATCGAAGGCGATGGTTCTTCTTCTCGGTATAGAGGGCATCGGCTGCGTAAGGGATTACGGCGACGCGCGCGACGGCGGTGTCGGACACGCTTGGAATTACGTAGAGCTTGACGGCAAGTGGTATCTTGTTGATACGACTGCGGCTGACGCCGCTTACGCAAGGACCACGGCGTTTGGCGAATATTTCGGCAATGCTTGCGAAATTACGCTTTACGATACGTTCCTCGTTCCTATGTACTCGCTTTACTCGGAGTATGAATACAGCGGAATATGGTCGGGACTCGCAGCCGGCAACGACTATACCCACGCCGACAGATACATAACCGAGAACCTGAAAAACACCGAGCACGACTTCTGTATCGAGAGCGTATCGGAGCTGTCCGCGCTGATAGAAATGCTCGTTTTTGAGGATGCGTGCGACGAGTGCGTTTTGAGCTTCGTTCTTGCGCACGGGGCGGATGAAAATACTCCGTTTGACGCGGCGGATGCGACGCTTGGCGAGAATTCCGAATACGCGGTTTATACGATGGACACGGGCGTGTATATCCTTTATTTCCTGCTTATCAAGGGAATTTAAATTTACAATCATCGCGCATAACGAGTCAAGGTGTTAATACGCCTGAGAGAAAATCAACGCAAAAAAAAACAGAGCGATATGCAAACAAATGTTTGCATATCGCTTTCTCTTTTCTGTTTTTTTGCGTTATTTCATCTCGTCCAAAAACTCTCCGATGCGGCGGAGTGCTTCCTTTATATGCTCTATCGAATAGCAGTATGAGGCCCTGACAAAGCCCTCACCGCTATCTCCGAATGCCGTGCCCGGAACGATAGCTACGCGCTTTGAGTAAAGCAGCCTCTCGCAAAATTCCTCGCTCGTCATACCAGTATTCTTTATTGACGGAAAGGCGTAGAACGCACCTCTCGGCTCGCGGCAGGTAAGACCAAGCTTGTTGAAGCCCGCCACTATCACGCGGCGTCTGTCGTCGTATTCCTCGACCATTTTTGCGACCTCTGCATCACATCCTCTGAGCGCTTCGAGCGCCGCGTATTGCGAGGTTGTCGGCGCGCACATAATAGCGTACTGATGTATTTTTGTCATCTGAGCCATAATAGGCGCGGGACACATCGCGTAGCCGAGTCGCCAGCCGGTCATAGAGAATGCTTTGGAAAATCCGTTTATGGTTATCGTGCGCTCGAAAAGCGTGGGTATTGACGCGCTCATAACGTGGCGAGAGCCGAAGGTCAGCTCGGAGTATATCTCGTCGGATATGACTATAATATTAGTGTCGTGAAGAACCTCGGCGAGTGCTTCAAGGTCCTCTTTTTCCATTATAGCACCCGTGGGGTTGGAGGGGTAGGGAAGAATGAGTGCCTTCGTTTTCGGGGTTATCGCGCCGATAAGCTCATCGCGCGTGAGCTTGAACTCGTTTTCCGACTTCGTGTTTATTATAACCGGAACGCCGCCCGCAAGCCGCGTTATAGGCTCGTAGCAGACGTAGCTCGGCTCGGGTATGATAACCTCGTCGCCGGGAGATACTATAGCCCTTATCGCAAGGTCGATTGCTTCGCTTCCGCCGACCGTTATAAGCACCTCTTCCTTGGGGTCGTAGCCGACGCCGTATTTTCTTTTCGTGTAATCGGCAACCTCGCGGCGCAAAAGCTCAAGGCCCTTGTTCGACGTGTATCTCGTGCTTCCTCGCTCGAGCGAGCGTATTGCCGCCGTTCTTATTTGCCAGGGCGTTCTGAAATCAGGCTCACCGACACCGAGTGATATTACGTCCTCCATATGCTCGGCAACGTCAAAAAATTTTCGTATTCCCGACGGCTTCATTTCGCTGACCGTGGGATTCAGTATTTTACCGTAATCTATCATAAGAGTATTCTGCCCCGTTCGTCTTTTTCTTCACGAGAAAGCTCGACGCCGAATTCTTTATATCGGCGCATAATGAACTGCGTTGCCGTCGAGGTAACCGAGTCCATCGTCGCAAGCTGATTTGCAACGAACGCCGAAACCTCGTGGAAGGTACGCCCCTTTACGATAACGATGAGGTCGCACGCGCCCGACATAAGATATACAGACTCAACCTCCGGATACTTTGCAATTCTCTCGGCGATTTCCTCGAAGCCGAGTCCCGCCTTGGGCGTTACCTTCAACTCGATTATCGCGCTTACCGAGTCCGCATTTACGAGCTCGTGATTTATTACGCCCTTATAGGCGCAGATTATACCCTGGACTTCCATTTCGGCTATCTCGCGCTCGACCTCGGCAAGCTCAAGGCCGGTAATCGTTGCCATCTCGTCGTTTGAGATGCGTGCGTTCTTTTCAAGAAGTGATAAGATTTTTTTATTCATAACATTCTCCGTTCTGCCGCATTCGTGCAGCTATATGAAATTATAATCGTTGATAAAAAGAAAAAAGCCGCTACATACGTATCGTATGTAACGGACGAAAAAATCGTGGTACCACCGTATTTCCCGCGTGTCTTTCGGCGCGCGGCTTACCGAGCATTGCCGATTTCTGTCAAAAAACGATTTCGGGTATGCTCTATTGCTGTAACGGGCAAGCTCCCGTCGGAATTTCGGCAAAAGCCTCTCTCCGCCGCTCGCGGACTGCTTCACCCTTTAGCCTCTCGGGAGCTTTCACCAACCGCTCCTCTCTCTGTGAGTTCGTATAAAGGACTACTTCTTCCGGTCATCGCGTTTTCTTCTCTATGTAATACATATGATACACCAAAATCCGCCGTTTGTCAAGTGGGAATTTTCAGCGTACTTTTCCTCGGGAAATGAATAAGATACTTTCGGGGGGTGATGATATTTTTATCTGTGATATGCACTGTGACAGCTTAACGGCGGGAGAGTCGGGGAGTCTGCTTCGGAGCTATAATCAACCCGAAAAAACGCCGTGGCTTATATCCTTTGCCCATTTCGTAAGGAACGGCGGTATGCCGCCCGACTGCCGCAGAAGGCTTCTTGTTCGCTTACATAGGAGATACCGCAGGCTCGTTTCGCGGCGGGGAATAACCCAAATTTTCTCGGCTGACGACATAAGCGGCGGGGGTATGCACGCGCTTTTCACGATTGAGGGCGGGGGCGGTCTTTTTGCCGATTCGCCGGAGCTTGCAGAGCTTTACGAGGACGGACTTCGGGTTTTGGGTATGGCTTGGGATAAAAACGAGCTTTCCGCTTCGGCTCGCGAGTCGGGGCGCGAGGATTACGGTCTTACCGACGAGGGCAGACGGCTCGCGCTTCGCTCTTGCGAAATGGGTATAACGCTCGACACCTCGCATATGTCGGACAGAGCCTTTTTCGACCTTGCGAGCCTTATCGACGCGCCCTTTGTTGCCACTCATTCGAATTTCAGGAGCGTTTGTGAAAGCGGGCGAAACCTAACCGACGATATGGCTTTGGAAATAGGGCGGCGAGGCGGTCTTATCGGAATAAATCTTTACCCGCCGTTTTTGAAGTCGGGCGGTGGGGCGGACGCCTGCGATATTATTCGGCAGGTGGATTTCGGACTTTCCTTGGTCGGCGAGGATTCTCTTGCCTTCGGACTTGATATAGACGGCACGGGCGGCGAATACCCCGACGGCTTCGGCGAGGGAGAGAGTATACACGACGGACTCGTAAGCCTTTTGCTTCGCTATTATTCGGATGCCACCGTCAGAAAAATAGCGGGTGAAAACTTTATCCGTTATTTAAAAACCAATCTGTAAAGGTGTGCTCCGATTCGTGCCTTTAAAAGCGGTGTTTGAAATTTTTTTATTAGCCGTGCAACGAAAAAAGCTGCGAGCCTCGCGTGATACTCGTTACGGTCGGTCACGCGCGAAACTCGCGGCTTTTGCTAATATTTGTTGTCTTTTTGTAAGCTTTTGTTATTATTTCGCCGACTCTTTGGTGTATCTGAGAAGTCCGCCTGCGGCAAGGATTGCGCGCTGTCTTTCGGTGAATTCTATAACGAGCGGAATTTTTACACCGTTTGTCTTGTCAAGAAGGTATACCTTGCCGTCGGCTCTTACGGCATCGCCGAAGCCGAGAATTTCAATCTTATCGCCCTCGCTGATTTTTTCATAATCGTCGGGATTTTCAAGCGTCATCGGAACGATACCGAAGTTGATAAGGTTAGCCGCGTGTATTCTTGCAAAGCTCTTTGCGATTACAGCCTTAACGCCGAGGTAGAGCGGAACGAGAGCCGCGTGCTCACGCGATGAGCCCTGTCCGTAGTTGACACCGCCGAGAATAACTCCGCCGCCCTTCGCCTTAGCTCTTTCAGGGAACTGTTTGTCGCATACGGTGAAGCAGAATTCGGAGAGCTTCGGGACGTTGGAACGGTAGGGAAGAATCTTCGCGCCTGCGGGCATAATGTGGTCGGTCGTGATATTGTCGCCAACCTTGAGTATGATTTCTTCGACGAGGTCCTCGCAAATGGGAGCGCCTGCGGGCACGGGTTTGATGTTAGGTCCGCGCTCTACGACTACCTCGGCAGCCTCTGCCTCGGTGGCGGGCAGGTCAACGAGGTTATCGTTTATAATGAAGCTTTCGGGGAGCGTGTACTCAATAGCACCAACGCTTCGGGGGTCGGTGATAACGCCGGTAAGCGCCGATGCCGCCGCCGTTTCGGGAGAAACGAGGTAAACCTCTGCGTCCGCGGTGCCGCTTCTTGCGAGGAAGTTTCTGTTAAAGGTACGAAGGCTGACGCCTGCAGATTTCGGTGAGAAGCCCATACCGATACAGGGACCGCAAGCGCACTCAAGTATTCTCGCGCCCGCGCTGATAAGGTCGGTAAGAGCGCCGGATGCCGCAAGCATTGCGTAAACTTGCTTCGAGCCGGGGGAGATGGAAAGGCTGACGTCGGGGTGTACCGTCTTTCCCTTGAGAATTGCCGCAACGGCAAGAAGGTCGGTAATGGAGGAGTTCGTGCAAGAGCCGATACATACCTGATTAATCTTTTTACCCGAAAGCTCTGCTATCGGCTTTACGTTGTCGGGGGAATGGGGACAAGCCGCAAGCGGCTCGATTTTCGAAAGGTCGAGCGTGTATTCCTCGTCGTATACGCAGCCCTCGTCTGCCGAAAGCGGCTTATAAACCTCCTCGCGACCCTGCATTTTGAGAAATTCGCGAGTGGTTTCGTCCGAGGGGAAGATAGAGGTCGTCGCGCCAAGCTCCGCACCCATATTGGTGATAGTAGCTCTTTGCGGAACCGAAAGAGTTTTTACTCCCTCGCCGCCGTATTCAACGATAGCGCCGACGCCGCCCTTTACGCCGAGAAGCTTGAGAACCGCGAGGATAATGTCCTTAGCACCGACAGCGGAGGGAAGCTTTCCCGTAAGGTTTATATGAATGATTCTCGGCATCGTGATGTAGTAAGTGCCGCCGCCCATCGCAACCGCAACGTCAAGTCCGCCCGCACCCATAGCGAGCATACCGATGCCGCCCGCGGTGGGAGTGTGGCTGTCAGAGCCGATAAGCGTCTTACCCGGTGCGGCGAATCTTTCAAGGTGAACCTGGTGGCAGATGCCGTTTCCGGGGCGGGAAAATCTGATGCCGTGTTTTTTGGCAACCGTCTGTATGTAGCGGTGGTCATCCGCGTTTTCAAAGCCCGCCTGAAGCGTGTTGTGGTCGATGTACGCAACCGAAAGCTCGGTTTTTACACGCTCGGTGCCCATAGCCTCGAACTGAAGATAAGCCATAGTGCCGGTCGCGTCCTGCGTGAGCGTTTGGTCAATTTTAAGGCCTATTTCCGTGCCCTTAATCATCTCACCGGCTGTGAGATGCTCTTTTATGATTTTTTGTGCTATCGTGTATGCCATAAAAAACTCCCGTTAATCCTTTGGACTTTCTTTTTAATTTCCTTTAAGTATGTTTTCAAGCGCACAGCGGATATGCTGCGAGGTGAGCTCGTCTGCCATTTGTGCATCCCCTGCCGCTATTGCCTCGTAGATTTTTCTGTGCTCCTTTACCGATTCCTCAAGCCTGCCCGGTACGGAAAGCGAGCGCTTTCTGTACGTCTTTATGTTCTTGTGCAAATCGGCAAGTATTTTGAGAAGCGGTCGGCTTCCCGAAGCCTTGTATATAATGTAATGAAATTTCGTGTCAAGCTCTCTTAGATGCTCTGTGTCGCGGCGGTTTATGTAAAACTCCTGAAGCTCAAGCGCCTCGGCAAGCTCGGCAAGCTCGCCCTCGCTTATGTTTTGTGCGCACAGCCTCGACGCCAAGCCCTCAAGCCTCGTTCTTACCTCGTAGGTCGCGATGAGGTCTTCACGTGAAACGCCGACTACCACCGCGCCCTTGTTGGGTGTTATGGAAACGAGTCCATCCTCTGCAAGACGGTGAAGCGCCGAGCGAACCGGCGTTCTGCTCACTCCGAACAGCTTCGTAAGCGAAAGCTCTGTAAGCTGCGTTCCTATTCCTATCTTGGCTGCAAGAATGTCCTCCTCGAGCCTTTGATAGACCTGCTCCTCGAGCGAGAGAGAATGCTTATCTATTATCATAAATACCTCAATTTACATCGAAATGCAAAATATTATTTGCATTATATGATGGTTTTGTGCTCTGCACAGAATTTCGGAGATATGGATTTAAGAATATTCGCAAGCTCCTCGTCACCCATAAGAGTCGTTCTTCCGTCCGCGTATTCCCGGTCGATAGCAGCCTTCATATCGATGACTATCTTGTCGTTTTTGGTGAGCTTTTCAGCATCCGTGAGAATGTAATGCTTATTTATCCAATAAGCGATTCCCGCAAGACCGGAGGTGTTGGATATTGCAAGCTCGGGGGATATGCCGAGGATTTTATCGGTGTCGAAGATGTTGTATATTTCGGCATCCTTCATAAGACCGTCTGCATGAATACCCGCGCGCGTTACGTTGAAGTTAGCGCCAACGAAGGGAGTCATCGGGGGAATCGTGTAGTCAAGCTCGCGCTCGAAGTAGTGCGCTATTTCGGTGATGGTGGTGGTATCCATACCGTCGAGCGTGCCGCGGAGAGCGGCGTATTCCATAACCATCGCCTCAAAGTCGGAGGCCAAGCGG
>JAZNFU010000119.1:0-4062 GCA_045576135.1 Eubacteriales bacterium | reverse complement strand
GGGAATAAATCTTGCGAATGCAATACAGAGCAGTGCAACATATTTGCAATACGACAATAAGCGAGCTGTAAAAAACGGCAGCGATAATATCTATTTATTGAAGCATCTTAATATTCCTGCTGTACTTGTTGAATGCGGTTTTTTGTCGAATAACGAGGAATCGGAAAAGCTTAAAAACGAGGAATATTTGTTCGCTATTGCTTTGTCTGTATACTGCGGTATTGCAGAGTATAAGAAGGGTATTTTATGAAAACAGAATATATTTGCGAAAATTGCGGATACGTTGCTTCTAAATGGTACGGAAGATGCCCTCAATGCTCGGAATGGAATACCTTTGTTGAGCGCGAAAACGATGAAGAAACTCCCATAAAAGCAAAAAACAAAATCAGACTGCTTCCCGCGCTTAATATACCGATGGAGCTTCTTCGTGAAGCGCTTGAAATTATAAAGCTGTCGGCGGCAGAATAAGAAAGGTATTTTTATGAAAGAATTTGATTTAAGGGGCAGGGATTTTCTCAAGCTCCTCGACTATACCACCGAGGAGATAGAATACCTTATAGAGCTTGCGGGTGAGCTTAAGGCAAAAAAGAAAAACGGCATTCCCCATAAGCTTCACGACGGAAAAAATATAGCCCTGATATTTGAAAAAACCTCTACGAGAACGCGCTGTGCCTTTGAGGTTGCGGCGAGAGATCTCGGTATTGGCGTAACCTATCTTGACCCGACTGGCTCGCAGATAGGTAAAAAGGAAAGCATCGCGGATACTGCAAGAGTCCTTGCTGGTATGTACGACGGAATAGAATACCGCGGCTTCGGTCAGACGGTTGTTGAGGAGCTTGCAAAATACTCAAAAGTTCCCGTATGGAACGGACTTACGAACGAATTTCACCCGACACAGATACTTGCGGATATGCTTACGATTAAGGAAAAGCTCGGAAAGCTTCGCGGTGTAAAGCTCGTTTATATGGGCGATGCCAGATACAATATGGGTAACTCGCTTATGGTCGGCGCGGCAAAGCTCGGACTTGATTTTGTAGCCTGCGCTCCCGAAAAGTATTTCCCCGATAAAGAGCTGGTTGCCACCTGCCGAGAGGTAGCGAAAGAAACGGGTGCCACCATAGCATTTGAAATCGATCCCAAAATTGCGGTTTCGGGTGCCGACGTTATATATACTGACGTGTGGGTTTCTATGGGCGAGCCCGCTGAGGTTTGGCAGGAGCGCATCGACGATCTTCTTCCTTACGCCGTTACGAAAGAGATAATGAGTTACGCTAAGCCTACGGCAATATTTATGCACTGTCTGCCCGCCTTTCACGATAAGGAAACGGGTATCGGACGCGAGATTGGCGAGCGCTTCGGACTTGACAGCCTTGAGGTAACGAACGAGGTATTCGAGAGCGAAGCCTCCGTCGTGTTTGATGAAGCCGAGAACAGAATGCACACGATTAAGGCTGTTATAGCAGCGACAATTTGATAACAAAAAGCTACTTTTGACAACAAAAATTGTCAAAATGTAGCTTTTTCTTTCGTTGAACGAGATTTTTCGGCACAAAAATCGCGTGCAGTTTAGTGAATTGTTTTGCTTTTCGTGCAATTGCGACTCGTCGTTTAAATTCAGCTTGATTCGGAAAGACTTGACATATTCTTCTAAAAGTGCTAAAATATTTTTATTATTCGTATCTAACTTTATTTGGGGGCGGATTATGGCAAGGCTTGGTTCTTATTACGAGGTGGCTGCAAAAAACTATGCAAATCTTCATACGCACACGACTCATTCGGACGGAATTTATACCCCGACCGAGATCGTGCGCGTTGCAAAGGACGAGGGATATCGTGCAATCGCGGTTACGGATCACGATACGGCAACGGCATACACGGAGCTTTCCGCGGCGTGCGAGCGCGAGGGCATCGAATGTATTTTCGGCGTCGAATTCTCCGTCGTATTACCAAAGCCGTACCATATCGTAGCATTTAATTTTGACCCCGAATATCCGCTGATGGCAGAGTATTTGAAAAAGATGTCTATGCGTCAGACGAATAACAGCAAGCGTTGCTTTGACGAGGCTGTATCGCTCGGTAAAATCAGCGGTATAAGTTGGGATGACGTGCTGGAGTTTAACAAAGGCATAAGTTGGATTGGAAATAACCATATTTTCAGGACGCTATTGTCCCACGGTCTTGTTGAGCAGAAAAATTATATGGCTTGGTTTGCCGAGAACTTCTTGCACCAAAGAAGAAAGTATCCTCCGCTTTATGATTTTTTGACGCTCGGCGAGCTTGTTAAGCTTGTAAAAGACGCCGGCGGTATAGCTCTCGTCGCCCATCCGCACGGCAAGCTTGACGATATCGACCTTCTTATAGAAAACGGTGTGGTGGGACTTGAGGTCAATCATTCAAATCTGACACCCGACGAGCGTCTGCGTGCGTATTCACTCGCGATTGAGAAAAATCTTTTCATATCGGGCGGTAGCGACCACGAGGGACTTTGCGGCGGACTTTACGATTCCTATCCCACGAAGGAGGCTCTTATGGCAAGTCCTCAGTATATCGAGCCGCTCAGCACCGGCGTGGCAAAGGTCTTTTACGAGGAGATAAAGAATTCAAAGCTCAACCGCTAAAATTTTGATTTTATGCTGAATGAGCGTGAGCACACGATGTCGTTTTGATTTCGTGTC
Source organism: Eubacteriales bacterium (assembly GCA_045576135.1). GTDB lineage: Bacteria > Bacillota > Clostridia > Oscillospirales > CAG-272 > UBA1740. The sequence goes on along the minus strand of JAZNFU010000119.1, from coordinate 1,387 downwards.
GGATAAATCATAAAGGTGGTTAATGATGAAAATCGTTATAATTGGTGCCGGAAGTGTAGGTACTGAAATTTGTGCAAGACTTGAGGGAGAGGGACACGATATAACCCTCGTTGATATGAGTGCCGCGGCGCTTGAGGAGGCGGAGGCGAGGTACGACGTCGCTACCGTTATAGGCAACGGTGCGGAAATAGCCGTTTTGCGTCGCGCGGGTGCTGTAGGTGCGGGACTTCTTATCGCCGTAACCTCGTCTGACGAAATAAATATTCTTTGCTGTACTGCGGCGAAAAAGCTCGGAACGAAGAACACCGTCGCGCGTGTTCGCAACCCCGAGTACAGCGAGCTTATGCGATTTATGCGTGAGGATATGAATCTCTCTATGACGATAAATCCCGAATACGCCGCGGCGCGAGACATTTACAGAATACTTCGTTTTCCCGCCGCAACCAAGGTGGAGAGCTTTTATCACGGAAAGGTGGAGCTTGTAGAGTTCACCGTCGGTGCAGAGTCGGAAATTGCAGGCGTTACGCTTAACGAGCTTAACTCAAAGCTTAATATCAAGTTCCTCGTGTGTGCGGTTTTGAGAGGTAGCGAGGCGTATATTCCCCGCGGTAATTTCTCCATACAGCCAGGAGATAAAATTTACGTTACCGCTCCCGAAAACGAAATTACTAAGTTTTTCAGAGCCGTCGGAGCGTACGAGCATCCCGTGCGCGACGTTATAATAGCGGGAGGCGGCAGAGTTACCTACTATCTTGAGTCGCTTTTGAAAAACAGCAAAATACGCTCGGTCGTTATCGAGAGCGATAAGGAAAGATGTCGCAGCCTTGCCGAGCAGTATCCGTGTACCGTTATATGCGGAGATGCAACCAAGCAGTCGCTTCTTTTGGAGGAGGGCGTAGAGCGTGCGGACGCATTCGTTGCTCTTACCGATTTTGACGAGGAAAACGCGATAATTTCAATGTATGCGAAATCCGTAAGCGAAGCGACCGTTATAACTATGATTAACACGATATCCTACGTCGAGCTCTTCAAAAACGCGGGCCTTGAGCGTATAATATCACCGAAATCCACGACGGCATCCTACATTTTGCGTTACGTTCGCTCGATTTTAAATGCGGGCGACTCGAAAATAGAAACCTTGCACAAGCTTATGGATGATAAGGTTGAAGCGCTTGAATTTCTTATAAACGACGAGATTGAGAATCTCACGGATATACCCTTGCGCTCGTTAGAGCTTCGCAAAAATCTGCTCGTAGCTTGTATAATCAGAGATGATAACATCATAATACCGTCGGGTGAGGATCGCATTTCGTTCGGCGATACGGTTATCGTCGTAGCGCTTGGCGGACAAATAAATGACGTTAAGGAAATTTTGAAGTAATGAACC
>JAZNFU010000118.1:0-4819 GCA_045576135.1 Eubacteriales bacterium | reverse complement strand
GACTATGTTTTTTATACTTTGTATCTTGATTTTTACTGTGATATATGATAAAATTTATATGTATTTAGAATTTTTAACACTCTTTTATCACATAACTCTTGTTATGTTGTCTTTGCTCTCGGCTGATTTTAGCCGAGTTTTTTGTTTAAAGCCTTGGTTTTCAATAATATTCCGATTGATAGGCAAAAAGTGTTTTTTATTCAACTTATAATATAAGACGCATAGTCTCCATTTTTCTTTTATGCTCAGTACCGCTTGTGACTATATATATTCTCGTGGTGTCAATGCTCGTATGTCCAAGTATGTCGGCAAGCTTTGCAATATCCTTTTCAATTCCGTAAAACGTCCTGGCAAAAAGATGCCTCAAATTATGAGGAAAAACCTTGTCGGGAGAAACGTCGGCATCATAGCAAAGATTTTTCATCTCCCTCCATATATTGTTGCGGCTCATCGGCTTGCCTCTTCTTGTAACGAATATTGCGCCGCCCGTCAGCTTCTCTTCCTTAATATAATTCATAAGCTTGCCTCTGAGCTTTGACACTATAAATATCCGTCGATTTTTTCCCTTGCAATTTACAATAGCCTCGGAGCGCATAACCGCATCTACCGTTATATACTGGAGCTCACTGACACGTATACCGGTCGCACATATCGTTTGCAGAATAAGGCATAAACGTCTGTTATTGTTTTTCTTGGCAGTTTCTACAAGGCGCATATATTCATCCCTTGTAAGCTCTTTTTTCTCTGAGCAGTACGCATCTCGCTGAACACGAAAGCGTTTGATGCAAAGCTCACGGTGCCCGATAAATCCAAGAAAGGAGTTAAGGGCGGCAATCATAGAGTTTGCACTTGACACCATATAATCCTTTACCAGCTTTGACTTATACTCCAGAAGCTTTTGCTTGTCCAACACCCCGTCTTTAATAAATTCGGCAAAGATTTTCAAATCTCTCATATATTTTTCTACGGTAGCACTGCTTTTCTCATCTTCAAAAAGAAAATTTCTGAATCTTAAGAGCAACTGCTCGCTTATTTTGATTTTTTCCATAAATATCCCTTTCATTTTGTGATTATATTTTTATTCTCTCATAAAAGCCGAAAATAATACCGTGCCATCATAAACTGCACAGCATAAAAGCAAAAAAGCGACAAAAATCCGAAAAGCTCGGTTTTTGTCGCTTTTTGTTTACTTTTTACATCTTATCTTAAAAGAATTGCTTCAACTGCGGCAAGTGCCTCGTCTATTCTTTCAAGGTTCTTTCCACCGCTCATTGCGCTGTCGGGTCTGCCGCCGCCGCGTCCGTCACAGATTACGGAAATCTCCTTGAGAATGTTTCCTGCGTGAGCGCCGCACTTAACAGCCTCGCTGCCCGCTGCCGCAACAAAGTTAAGCTTTCCTGCCGATACCGCTGCGAAAACGCAAACTATATCGGGGTATTTTGCCTTTGCTGTATCAGCAAGCGAACGGCAAGCATCAGCAGCCATATCAACCCTTGCTGTAAGGAGCTTATATTTACCAACGCTCTTTACACCCGAAAGAAGCGATTCGGTCTTTATCTCGGAGAGCTTTGAGTTTGCCGAGTCAAGCTCACGGCGCACCTCTTTTATCTCCGCTTGGATAGCGCTCGCACGCTTTACAAGCTGCCCGGGGTTGGGAGATTTAAGCTCACGAGCCACCTCGTGTATAAGCTCGTCGCGCTCAGCAAGAAGCGAAAGCACACCGAAGCCTGTTGTTGCCTCTATGCGGCGAACACCCGCCGCAACCGAGGACTCGGAGATTATCTTAAACAAGCCGATAGCGCCCGTATTATCAACGTGCGTACCGCCGCAAAGCTCGGTAGAGGGGCTTCCTATTTTAACCACTCTTACGGTGTCGCCGTACTTCTCGCCGAACAGAGCCATAGCGCCCATATTGCGAGCCGAATTTATATCGGTAACCACCGTTTCGGCGCACTCCGCAAGCATAATATTTTTGTTCACGATAGCCTCGACAGCCGCAATTTCCTCCGCGCTCATAGCAGCAAGGTGAGTGAAGTCGAAGCGAAGTCTGTGCTCGTCGACGTACGAGCCCGCCTGCTCAACGTGAGTACCGAGCACCGAACGAAGCGCACTCTGAAGCAGGTGGCAGGCAGAGTGGTTTCTTCTGATGGCAAGACGGCGCGTATCGTCTATTTCAAGCGTCAGCGTATCGCCAAGCTTAAGAATTCCCGATTCAACCGAAATCTCGTGAATATAGATTCCGTTTATCTTCTTGGTATCGGTAACGGTAAGCCTTGCCGCGTCCGAATAAATCACACCGGTATCGCCAACCTGACCGCCGCCCTCTCCGTAAAATACGGTTTTGTCGAATATAACAGAGCACTCGCCCTCGGACACAGCCTCCGCACGCTCGCCGTCAACGATGATGGCAAGCACCTTCGCATCCGTCTTATTCTGCGTGTAGCCGACGAAGTCCGTCGCTTGAAGTCCCTCAACGAGTCCCGAGCCGTCGGATGCCCAGCCCGAAATGTTGGCGCGTGCGGCTCTTGCACGGTTCTTCTGCTCCTGCATAAGTATGCCGAACTCGCCCTCGTCAACCGAAATGCCCGCCTCAGCGGCAATTTCTTTGGTAAGGTCAAGCGGGAAGCCAAAGGTATCGTAAAGCTTGAACGCGTCAGCACCCGAAATAGCGTCGCCGCCATCAGCCTTCACCTTCTCAATAACCGAGGAAAGAATTCCAAGACCGGCGTCTATCGTTGCGTTAAAGCGCTCCTCCTCGAGTGCTACAACCTTGAGTATATAATCGTACTTTTCCGCAAGCTCGGGGTATGCACCCTCGTTCTGCGATATAACTATCTTGCAAAGCTCAACGAGGAAGGTACGGTTTATGCCGAGAAGCTTTCCGTGACGGCAGGCACGGCGAAGAATACGGCGAAGCACGTATCCGCGTCCCTCGTTAGAGGGGATAACGCCGTCCGAAATCATAAAGGTTGCGCTTCTTATATGGTCGGTAACAACGCGGATTGAAATATCGTTTTCGGCATTTTTGCCGTACTCCTTACCCGCTATACCGCAAACGGTATCGAGTATCTTCCTTACCGTATCAACCTCGAAAAGATTGTCAACGCCCTGCAAAACGCAGGCAAGTCTTTCAAGACCCATACCGGTATCTATATTCTTCTGTACAAGCTCGGTGTAATTTCCCGCACCGTCGTTATTGAACTGCGAGAATACGTTGTTCCAGATTTCCATAAATCTGTCGCAGTCGCAGCCGGGCTTACAGTCGGGCGAGCCGCAGCCGTACTTTTCGCCGCGGTCAAAGTATATCTCCGAGCAAGGACCGCAAGGACCGGAGCCGTGCTCCCAGAAATTGTCAGCCTTGCCGAGTCTTACAATGTGCGACTCGTCAACGCCGATTTTGTCGCGCCAGATAGAATAAGCCTCCTCGTCGTTTTCGTATATCGACGGCCAAAGAAGCTCCTTCGGAATATCGAGCACCCGATTAAGAAATTCCCAAGCAAAAGCAATCGCCTCGTCCTTGAAATAATCTCCAAACGAGAAGTTGCCGAGCATTTCGAAATAAGTACCGTGCCTTGCCGTATGTCCGACGCGGTCAAGGTCGGGCGTTCTTATGCATTTCTGGCAGGTACACACTCTGCGTCTTGGGGGAATTTCCTCACCCGTGAAATATTTTTTCATAGGTGCCATACCCGAATTTATCAAAAGCAGCGATTTATCGTTATTCGGAACGAGCGAAAAGCTCGGAAGGCGCAGATGGCCCTTACTCTCAAAGAAAGAGAGGAAGCTTTCACGAAGCTCGTTAAGCGATGTCCATTTCATATTTTTTCTCCCTTACGTCCGCCCGTGCGGGCTTTTATATTTATTTACTTTGAAATTATAGCACACATTTTCAAAAAATGCAACGGTTAGCCGATAAAAAACGCAAAATTACGTGCGTAAATCCTTTGCGTGAGCGCGAGCCTCACCGTCGCATATTGAATTCGCACTGCCGCACGGGCGAGTGAGGCGGCTTCGCCTATCTTGATTTTTCAAGCAGAAGGGTGAGCTCGCCTATCGAAAGCTCCCTCTCCCTTGCTATTTTGGCAAGGTCGTCGTACTCGTATTTTCTGCGCGTAACGCCGTAGCCCGACGAGGTTTTGCAGCGAACCTTGCCGAATTCGGTTTCCACGGCTTCGGTTTTCTTTTCCATAACGTAACCCGTGATACGCCGCTCGCGCACGCCGACCGTGCTCGTGTATTTGAACATAGCCTCAATCACGCTTTCCCGCTCGCCCTCTGTACAGGTTGCGCGGATAAGAATACCCGGTCTTGATTTTTTCATTCCCACGGCGACCGTATAAACGTCGAGCGCACCCGACTCAAAAAGTCTTTCCGTGGCAAACGAAACAGCCTCGCCGGTGCAATCGTCCACGTTGCACTCAAGCTCCAAAAGCTCCTTTATCTCCATATCTTTTCTCCATCATTCAAAATTTTCGGGCTTCACCGAAATAACAAGCTCACACCGTCCCTTTACGTTCATACCCGAAAAATATTCAAGCTCGCGCGGTATCCACCACTCGAAAAAGCGCACTCTGTGCTCGGGTGAATTGCGCTTCGTTATCCGACGGCGCTGATACTCGGCGTCAATATCCAAAAATACCGAAAAATCGTAATATCCCGCAAGCTCCGGGTGCATAGAATAGCTGCCCTCTACCACGGATAACCGCTTCGGCTCCACCCTTATCGGCTCACCGAGCGTCATAGTCCCGCAATCGAATTTTCTGTACTCCACGCACTCGCCCCGCCTCAGAGGAGCAAGCACCTCGGCAAGAAAACGCTC
>JAZNFU010000117.1:0-4752 GCA_045576135.1 Eubacteriales bacterium | reverse complement strand
TAAGCTCGGGGTTGAGCTCGGGATTACCGAAGCCGTGACCGAGGTCGCCGCAAAGTGCGGAAAATTTAAGACCTGCCGACTTTACTCTGTCAAGAAGCTCTCGTCTTTTCGCACCGGTGAGATTTTCGGGAGAATTTTCTCCCTTCGTCGCATACATCTGTATGCCGTCAGCGCCGAGCGCCGCCGCTTTCTTTATAGCGGTTACGGTATCCGTACGGAACGATTCAAGTATTACGCCTATCGGAAAATTATACATACTTTTCACCCATCCTTTGCACTTTTTCGATAAAATTTAAAAAAGGATTGATTTCCTATTTTCTTTATTCTATAATATTATTGAAGCAAAATCAAGATTTATATTGCTATTTTTTAGGACAATATTGCTTTCGAGGAAAAATATGAGCGTTTACGAAAAACACACTTATCAAGATCCGGCACTTCCGTTTATGTTCCACACCGATACGCATAGCAGCTGCGATTATCGCGGACAGAACTGGCACGAGAACATTGAGCTTCTCTCTTTTATACACGGCGGGGGAAAGGTGCGGATAAACGCAAAGGAATACGACGTCACCGTCGGAGATATAATGGCTATCAACTCAAACTGTCTGCACGAATTCAAAACGCCAAATAGTATGACCTACCGCGTTTTAATAGTTGACAGGGCTTTTTGCAAGGCTAACTATATAGATACGGACAACCTGCATTTTGCTACCTTTTTCCGAAACGGCGAAATCAGCGAATGCTTTGAGCTTTTGGCGAGCGAATACACGCTTCCCACGACGAATCTTTGGCGCACGCATACGATACGTATGCTCGTTATTCGAATTATGACCGAGCTTTGCAAAAATCATAGCGAGCAATACGACGAATCGCTCGACGAGAATGCAACGCTGATGTCGGCGGTTAAACGAGCGATAGGCTATATCAACTCAAATTACCACGTGCGGCTCTCGCTTGCGGATATCTGCAACAACGTCGGACTCAGCAAGTATTATTTCGCTCGCGAATTTCACAGAATTTCAGGGTACACGATAGTTGATTATATAAACCTCACGCGCTGTGAAAATGCAAAGCATCTGTTACGAAACGGAAATTTATCCGTGCTTGAGGTTGCCGAGAGGTGCGGATATCAGGACCAATCATATTTCACACGAATATTCAAGCGCCACACCGGACTTTCCCCCACGGCCTACCGTAACGAAAGCAATGACGCCGACATGCGAACGATGGACAAATTGTGCCAATAACGGACACAAACGTCATAGAAAACCTATGCAAAACGTGCTAAAATACAGTATATAAATACTAACAAAGGGAAAGAACCTTATGAAAAGCTATATTTATCCTGCAGAATGTACGGCTGTCGTAGACGTTACGAAGCCTCCGTATTGCGCCGATAAAACAGGAAAAACCGATTGCACGGCGGCTCTGCGGCAGGCTGTCGAGGACGTTCTGCGGGCTTACGAGAAAAACTTTAACGAAACCAAGGCAAAGCTTGAAGCAATGGACGACCCCGACGCACTTATAACCTTTGAGGTGCGAAAGGCGGGCGGCAGATGTAACGTAATTTTCCCCGAGGAGCTGCCACCTTCTAAAATTCTTTATTTCCCGAACGGTACGTATCTCGTAAGCGACACGGTGTCCTATTTCTTCGAGGAATTCAGAAATATCATAGGCGACCTTAGGCATCTTGAAATGAACGCGCAAATACGCCTTATGGGAGAAAGCCGCGACGGAGTTATCATAAAGCTTCGCGACAACTGCCCCGGCTTTGAATACGGAAACGACAGGCCCGTTATAAGCTTTATGCAGGGTGACGCGTCTAATATTGCACAGACTAATATGATGGAAAATATGACGGTAAGCGTAGGCAGCGGAAACCCCGGTGCCACGGGCGTGCGTTATTTCGGCAACAATACCGGCGCTGTCAGAAACGTAAAAATAATTTCAGAGGACCCGGGATACAGGGGCAACACGGGGCTTTCCATAATCCACGACAAAATCTCATCGGGATATATAAAGAACGTCGAGGTCGTCGGCTTCAATTACGGAATCAAGGTAACCTCACAGGGTATTTTTACAATCTTTGAGCATATAAGACTGAAAAATCAGCTTCGCGGCGGATTTTATGCGGGAAACTGTATGACGCTTATCCGCGATCTTTACAGCGAAAACGAGGTGAACGCACTCATAATAGACGGAAAGATAAGCTTCGTTGCGCTCGTTGATGCAAAGCTTCTCGGCGGCTCACCGATAGACGTTGCGATAAGATACAACTACGGAATGTGCCATCTGCGTAACGTATACACCGAGGGCTATGAAAACGTAATATGTATGGAAAAAACGTACACGAGCTCGCCGTCGGTGGTCGGGTATCTTGAGGAATTTACCTCGCACGGTCCGATAGCACTCTTCGAGGGTGAAAAGCTCGCATCGCTCAACCTTCCCGTGCTTGAAACACCCGAAATCGATTGGGATGCGCCGCAAGAGTGGGTATCGGTAAACAGCTTCGGTGCTGTCGGTGACGGTATTCACGACGACACGGATGCTATCCGCGCGGCTATGAGAAGCGGAAAGCCGACGGTTTATTTCAACCCCGGAAAATACCTAATAAACGGAGTTATAGAGGTTCCGGCAAGCGTAAGGCGAGTGAACTTTATGTACTGCGACCTTCTTTCCGGCAAGGAGCTTTCGTCGATGCGAAAAACCGGAGTATTCAAGATATGCGAGGACTCCGAGGAGCCTTTGGTATTCGAGGATTTGTATGCACTCGAAAGATTTTACGGCTTTATGACCTTTATCGAGCACGCGTCACGTCGAACGCTTATTATGAGCGATTTGCACGTCCAGGCGGCGTCTATGTATTTCAACAGCGTACCGGGCGGCAAGGTGTTTATTGAAAACAGCGGCTGTACCATCGGCGGTATTCCGGGCGCTTGGGCGAGAAAGGAAAAATTCCCCGGCGAAGAAAAATTCCCCTACGACAGAAACACCCCAGGCTTCTATTTCAAGGGTCAAGAGGTTTACGCAAGACTTCTCAACCCCGAACGCTCGGTTCATGAGGTTGTAAACGACGGTGGACTGCTTTGGGTTCTCGGATGTAAAACCGAAGAAGAGGGCACGGCGTACGAAACCTACGGCGGCGGAGAAACCGAGGTTATCGGTGCGGTTCTCGTAAACGGCGGCAGAAAATCCTGTCCCGGATTTATCAACGACAACTCTAACGTCAGCGCATTTGCTATGGTGTTCTCTATGCGCTCGGCATACGGCTTCCCATACGCCGTAAAGGAGATACGCGGCGGTGAGGAAAGAATACTCAACGACACGGATTGTCGCGAGCTTTTCCTTGACAGCTACGCAATACCCGTTTACGTCGGCAGAGCAAAAAAATCAATAATTAAGCAATAAATAAAAACAAACATTTACATTTTGGTAACAAAACAACTAAAATACCTGACTTTTGGAGTTAATATGTATACTGCATCAGAGCTTGAAAATGACATACGCTCCCTCGGCATACGCGAGGGGGAGGTGATCTTTATGCACTCGTCATACAAGTCGCTCGGCGAGCTTGCGGGTGGTGCTAAAACCTTATTCGAGGTTCTTTTATCCGTGCTTGGTGACGAGGGAACGCTCGTGCTTCCCACGTTCAGTTACAGCACGGTTACGAAGGAAAATCCTTATTTTAACCTGAATGAAACTCCAAGCTGCGTGGGATATCTTTCGAATTATTTCAGATGCGAGGTGCCGGGTGTTATGCGAAGCCTTCACCCGACGCACTCCTGCGCGGCTATCGGAAGGTATACCGATTTCTTGCTTTCCTCGCACGAGTGCGACAGAGTTATGGTCGGGGAAAACTCACCGCTGCGAAAGCTGCCCCAAGTTAATGGAAAGGTACTATTCCTCGGCTGCTCACCCGCGCGCAACACCTCTATGCACGGCGTTGAGGTGCTCGTTAATCCGCCGTATCTTTTCCATAACTCAAAGGAAAGTGAATACGTGCTTGATGACGGAAAAAGCAGACGCGCGTGTATGATGAAGCGCTTCACCTTTACCGATACCGGCACGGTGCAAAGATACGAAAGGCTCGTGCCGCATCTCACCGACGGCGAGCTTACGCGCGGTAAAATTCTTGACGCGGAATGTCATCTTATGGATTCGGGGGCAATCTGGCGTCGCGGTGAGCAAATAATGCGCGAGGACCCATTCTATTTTGTAGATTCGCCCCTAAATCCAAAAAAATAAAGATTGCACCGAGCTTCTATAAAGCGGCAGGGTGAAAACAAAAAAGGCGAGCTCCGCGCTCGCAAACAATTCATCTAATCAATCATAAGTAACGCAAAAATTGAAACAGCCCTCGATTTGCAATTATTTATCTTGCAAACGAGGGCTATTTCTGTTCGTTCTTAGTATCTAACATCTTTCTTAATCCTCACTTTCGTGTTGCTACCCGTATTATCATTCATTAGCACCAAAAACTCTCAACCTACGATCTCTAAGTGAGCCACCCCTGATTTTTGTGTAATAAAGCTTAAAACGAGTGCGCCGTAACCTATTATGAAGCTATGTCGGTAGAACCTCAACACACCACACGGTTGAATCTTTTATTGATTCAAGCCGTAGCCTTCGGAGTACCAAGCTTTGCATCGTATACTATGCAAGCAATATATTTGAACCTTACCGGAAAGGGATATAAACCGTTTCATTTTTATGAAAGCTTTATATTCTCATTTTAATTTTGGTTTTGTT
>JAZNFU010000116.1:0-3197 GCA_045576135.1 Eubacteriales bacterium | reverse complement strand
ATACGGAGCATAAACTGCTGAAGCGTTGCCGAGTCGCCTGCTATTCGGTTAATAACCGAGCCTGTCGAGGTCTTGTCGTAAAACTTCATCGGCAGATACTGCGCCTTAAGATAAATATCGTTTCTGAGCGCCGCTACCGCGCGGTCACCCACCGTACGCATAAGGTACGCACGCATAATACCTATACCGTACTGGAAAATATAGGTAAATAATAGGCAGGCGATCATAGTGCCGAGAAGCCTGAAATTATTTTCGCCGATTTTCGCGGCTATGAGATTGAGTAGTCCCACGCTCGATTTACCGCCCGAAAATACCACGTCGACGATAAAGCCGGTGATAGTCGGCGGCACGAGCGAGAGCGCCGTCGTTATAAGCGAGAGAATTATACAAACGATTAAGGTTTTGATTTGTGGCGTTATGTATTTTGACAGCTGCTTTACGATTTTCAGCTTCGAGCGGCACATAATACACTCGGCACCGGGGTGTAGGAGCGTTCTTCCGCACTTGGGACATACGCTCAGCGCGCGCTCAAAGGTGACCGCCATAACCGCAAGCTCCTCGTTTTTCGGCGAGCCGTCGTTCAGGTGGTTAATAAACATAGCCGCCGCGTCGCACAGCGCCGCCACCGAATAGGTGTATCGGAAAAAGACCTCGCGCCGTCCGTTTGGCATATTTGCCGAGAGCGTTGCGTTTCCGTACATACGCTTAGCCACGACCTCTCGCATATCGCTCATCCGATAGCGCTTCACACCGTCTGCCTCGCAAAAGCTCACTACCTCTTTATCAGTAAAAATAAGAGTGGTGTCGGTATACCTGCCCCGAAGGTCGAGGTCACCGACAATGACGAAAAGTATATTTTCGCCGCCACTCTTAATTTCTTCGATAATAGGTTGTGCCGCACTTGGCAAGGGTTTGTTCTTAAGTATAAACTCCAAGCTTTCCATACTCGTCCCCTCCGTGTTGGGCGTAAGACTCATCTTTTTGATTTGCTTGCGCCAAAAAGCCTTTACCTTATTCATTTTTAACCGTTTTTCCAAGATTATCCAAAGGCGAAATAGCCTTGATTTTCCTTGGTAACTTCATATTAGCACACCCAAAATAAAATTGCAATACTATTTTCAAAAAAACTAAAAAATATTTTTTCGCCCGCCAAAAAACAGCGATTGCCCACCACACCGGAGCTTTCGTTTTCTTTGCCGCGCGGGGTGATGGGCAGTAAATAAAGGCGCGTTTACAAAACGCCCTTTTGGAGCATTATATTTGCGTACAGCGCAGACTCGCCGGTAGCAATAATAGCATACGCGTCGCGCGCCAGCGCGTAAAACTCGGAGCGAGAAACCGTGCCGACCGTATCGCCGCCGCGAGCATCGTTTTTCAAAATTATTTTCTTATACTCGTCCCAAATCGGAGTCTTTGCATCGTCGCCGGGCAGAACCGCCATAAGCGTAACCGGCTTTTCGGTGTAGGTATCGAGGGGGAAGAGCTGTAAAATAGCGTCTAAAAGCTCAGACACACCGTGCCCGTCGCATCTTATGAGTATCGAATTTTTGGCTGTCGAGGCAGCAGAAAAATTGCCGTCTGCAATAACTATCCTGTCACCGTGTCCCATTTCCGAGAGCACCTTTAAAAGCTCGGGTGATATGATTTTCGGAATTCCTTTTAACATATACGATATCTCCTGTTATTTTTGGCTAACAACATTTTACACCATAATCGAGCAAAAGTCAATCCCGCTGTGGAAAAGCTTGCGATTTTTTGAAAACAGAGGGTCAAAATAGTATTTTTAACGTCACCGAAAAGTGACATAATGAGCCGCAAAAAAAGACGAAATGTCCCCGAATAATAAATAGAATAGTATAATATAACTACATATATGTATATATACTTAAAGAGCGCGCGTGCGCGTAGCGTGAGAAGACAAGGAAACGGCTCGCGGTGCTCGCGAAGAAACGACGGCGAGCCGCCGTGAAAAGAAAGCCGTGCGTTTTTGAAATACACCCGACGGTGAATGAAATGGGCGTGCGGTATCCGACGTCAATAAATATCCCTGCCGCACTCGTCGGGGAATAATACCCGCGATAAGCGGAATAAAGCCGCTAACGGATTTTTGCGAAAATCGGGCGCGAAAAGTGTTGGCAAAATATGGCAAAATTCACCATTCATTTTTTGTTCATATTTTAACCCCCCATTTTTTGTGCATTTTGCACAAAGGAATATAAAAACGGAGCCTAATTTTTGGAACCAGAGTTTACTTACAAGCGAGTTTTTTTGTAGTACAATGGAATTGTAAGAAAACTAAAGGAGAAAAAAATGAACCCAAATTACACCGCAAATTTTATTGAAAGTATTTTTGAAAGAATCATCGAAAGCGAAGCGGAGTTTATCGAAAACGACGTAACGGAGTCCACCGCGAGCGAGGGAGAAAAGGGAACTGTACTCACCGAAAGCCGCGCCGAAAGGGATACGCCGTCTGCTACCGAAATCAGCGCTGAATATAATTCGGCGGCACCCGCCGTGAGCGAGGGCGAAAAGCGAGCGATAACCCCCACGGACAATCTCGCCGAGTACGGCGGCAATACCGCGAACTCCTTCAAAATCCCACGCGCCGCATCCTCCAAATCGCAGGAGCCAAGGAAGCCGCACTCGTTTTTGATACACGATTTTATGACGAGCGAGCTTATGCTGTCGGGAAGCCGCTTGAACGTCTTTGCCATCATCTATTCATTCACGCACACGGGTGCGGGAGTCTTTTACGCGTCGTTGGATTATATGGCGAGTTCCGTCGGATGCAGCGTCAGAACGGTAAGACGCGCATTAAAGAGTCTTCTTGAGCTTGGCTATATCGAAAAATGCAGCTACCACGGCTGCAGAGCGTACAGAAGCATCGTTTTAGCGCAAGAGGGGGAGCAAATAACGAAAGCCGAACGGACGCCCGAGCCGCCCTCGGAAACCGACGAGCCGAACAACGACGCGGAGCAGAAGCTGCCGCCGAAGCGCATACTTGATAGAGCCGGTATCGACGTAATGAACCTGCTCAGCCGCGATATCAAGCGCCCGAAATACGAATTCCACTTCGTCGGACGCGAGGGGTGCGTTGCTATGACGGCGGAGCAATTCCACAGCCTTTTGAAGCTCGTCAGCCCCGACGTTCTGGACGGCTATATAAGAAAGCTTGAGCTTCTGATTCTCAACAAGGG
>JAZNFU010000115.1:0-3257 GCA_045576135.1 Eubacteriales bacterium | reverse complement strand
ACTTCGCTTGGCGTAGAGCTTAAGCAAAGGCACGCCCACGACGAGCCGAGCGAGGTCATTTCGGATTTCGGCGAAAAGCGCGTGCGCGCGCATATTCTGAAAAAGAAGCTTGAGCTGCTTTTAACTACGGTTTATTCTCTTTGCGAGGTGGATGACGACATCACCGACGCTCGCGGCTATAAGCGCGAATACGGCGAGGCGCTGACGAAATTTTTGCGAATGAATATCAATAAATCTCCAACGCTTGAGGATATGGCGCGCGAGCTGTCAATAAGCGTTTCCCGCCTTAAAGCCATTTCGAAAGAAATTCTCGGCACCTCTCCGATAGATTATTTTATCACGCTCAAAATAGATGCGGCGGCAAAGCTTATCCGCGACGGCGAGCTTAACTTTACGCAGATTGCCGGAATGCTCGGCTTTTCCTCGGTTCATTATTTTTCGAAGCTGTTTCGTCAGCGCGTCGGTATGACGCCGACCGAATATTCGAAAAGCCTGCTTTGAGGTTTGCACTATAATAAATTATTTTTGCACTAAAATAAATATTTTCAATTTTTTTCGATTTGCACTTGCCTTTTTTTCTGCTCTGTGATAAACTTTACTCGACACTGCCCCGGCTTAAATCGCGGTGCGGTGGGCGGCGAGCGGCGCGCCTTTGCGCCGTGGTTTGACGTTTTCAGCCGAAACAGTGCGCGTGCTAAGGCTTGGCGCGATACCGAAAATCAACCGCGGCATCGTGTGAATATTCGAGGCAAAAGAAACCAAATAAGAGGTATATGTAATTGAACGTTGTTAAAAGTGATATAATCAGGGCGGTGCGCGAGCTTGGTGTGGTAGCCGGCGACGTTGTAATCGTGCATTCGTCTATGAAAAGTATGGGCTACGTAGAGGGTGGGCCCGATACGGTTATCGATGCGTTTTTGGAGGTGCTTGGCAAAGAGGGTACGCTCGTTATGCCGACGCTTATTCAAACCGATTTTGTGAACGCTTACAGAGATTGGCATATAGACAGACCCTCCGACGTCGGACTTATCACCGAGGTTTTCAGAAAAAGAGAGGGTGCTAAAAGAAGCGACCAGGCGACCCACTCGGTTGCGGCAATCGGTAAGCTCGCCGACGAAATCACCGAGAGGCATACCGCCTACGGTCCGCGCTTCGGTACGTTCGGAAGCTATGCGTTTTCCTATTCGTCACCCTGGGAGAAGCTTTGCAATTTGCGCGCGAAGGTAGTGTTCGTCGGTGTCGATATGAGGTATAATACGCTCCGCCACCTTGCCGAATACCGCTTTATTGAGCGTATGCTTAAAAAAATCGAGGGACACCCGTCCTACGAGGCGACGAGAAATAAGCTCAGGCATTTCGACGACGATTACAATTATCACGTCGGCGTGTGGCCTTATATGGCGGGCATTCGAGTCCACGAGGAATATCTTAAAGCGGGACTTGCCCAAAAATCGAGGTGCGGCAACGCGGAATTTCTGTGTATCCCCGCAAACGAGGGCGTGAGGTTCGTCGAGGAGCTTATGGAGCGAGAGAAAAACAACCCCGCGAGCGACTGGATGGCGGATGACGTTAAGGCGTGGATAGCCGAGGTTGAGGCGCTCGCCAAAGAGGGAAAAGAAGGGTAAATTTCAGTAAAAATTATAATGATCGAGGACAAAGAAATGAAAGTGATAATCAATGCGAATTTAGTGCTTGAGGGTGGAATTTTATGGGACGGCGCTCTTTTGATAGAGGGTGGCCTGATTAGCTCCGTGGCTCCGATGAGGGAAACGGTAATTCCCGACGGATGCGAAATTATCGACGCCGAGGGTGCGTACGTCGGCCCCGGATTTATCGATATTCACGTTCACGGCGGCGGCGGATATTCTACTCACGGCGACGTGGCAGAGGCGGCAAAATTCTTCCTCCGACACGGAACGACCTCGATTTTTGCCACGACCGATTATCATATGACGAAGGAACAGACGATAGCCGCCTTCAAAAACGTAATCGCCGTTATGGAGTCGGGCGAGGCTGAAACCGTCAAGGGAATCTACGCCGAGGGACCTTATACCAATCCCAATTACGGCTCGCATTCGCTCACGAATCCCTGGCGCTGTCCGGTACTGCCCGAGGATTATATAGATATGGTAAACGCGGGCGGTAAATACGTCAAGGCTTGGACGGTTGACCCGGAGCGTGAAGATATAGTGCCCTTTTTGGAGTATGCGCGAGAGGTCAATCCCGACGTGGTGATTGCCATCGGTCACACTCAGGCAACGCCCGAGGAAATCCGAAAGCTCGGAAAGTACCGCCCCCAAGTTCTGACTCACGCTATGAACGCTACGGGGAGAAAGGCGGTCTTTGGCGGCACTCGCGGCTACGGCCCGGACGAGTATTGCTTCGCAGAGCCCGATATGTACGCCGAGCTTATCTCGGATTCCTGCGGCATACACGTTCACCCCGATATGCAAAAGCTTCTGCTTCACACCAAGGGTGTTGACAAGGTTATACTTATTACCGACAGCACCGTGCATAATAACCCCGTTCCCGAAAAATTCAAGCACGTCGTCGACCTCAACTTCGACCCCCAGGGCGGTATTGCGGGAAGCAAGCTTACTATGAATATTGCCTGCAGAAATATTATGGCTCATACGAGCTGCGGCATAGCTCAGGCGTTCATTATGGCGTCGCTCAACCCCGCGAAGCTTCTTGGTATGGACGGCGAGCTTGGCTCTATTGCACGGGGGAAGGTGGCTGACCTCGTCTTCGTTGACGATAAATTCAACGTGAAAAAGGTACTGCTCTCGGGAGAGGTGCAAGCCTTCGAGGATTGATTTTTTGAAGGGGTGAAAGACACCGCAAAAAACGGCACAGCCGAATGGGTGATGTTCTTATCGGAGAATTTGAAAATATCGTTAAGTGCGAGCATCGCATTTGACCGGTCAAATGCAAAATGGGCTAAGCCCAAACCCATATACAAACAGAAAGAGCAAACAAATCGGTTTCATAGCCGAAATGCTTCCTCTTTTTTTGTCGGGCGATATATTCGCTACGCGAATGCGATATAACCTCGTTTCACTCGGTTGCGATATACCTCGCAACACTCGGTGCGATATGATATAAATCCCCCACGCCCCGCAGGGCATATCGCTTGCCGCAGGCAAATATCGCTCCCAAAGGGAATATCGCAAATCCCGCAAGGGATTTATATCGCTGCGTGTTCTCCGTTAAGGATAACACGCTAAATGCGCTCGCAAATTTTCCTAAAATGAATA
>JAZNFU010000114.1:0-4899 GCA_045576135.1 Eubacteriales bacterium | reverse complement strand
GGTCAATTCAATGATGATGACTATCGAAACAGTAAAATAAAAATTCAGATAAATTTTGCGGTTAAATGCAAATATTTGTAGTCAAAAAAGACAGAGATGCGTTTTGCACCTCTGTCTTGCTATTTATTGTGGGTTATGGCTTAATGCTTTTTGCCGACTTTTCTATTTTGCCAAAACGTCCTCTCGCTCTAAAAACGCCTTTCGTATTTTTTCGTCCTCTATCTCGGTTTTGAAGAGGAGTGCGCTCGCGCTTACCGGGTATATCGGGTAGTCCGAGCCGTAGAGCATATAGCGAAGAAGCTCGGTCGTGCTCTCGTTTTCGAAAAGGTTAGCTCTGAACGCCGAGGTTTCGGCATAGAGATTTTCAAGCTCGCAAAGCTCGGGGCGCAGGGCGAAAGCCTCGTCGGGTCTGAAGTGACAGAGGACGGTTTTTACATCCGCATTTTCACGCACGAAGCGGCGCACCGCGTCAATATTCGGCTGTGTCGGATGAATCATATGAGTCAGGCGCTCGTCGTGAACTCTTGCGTTTATGAAAAGCGGCAAGCGGTATTCGCGGAGTATTTCAAGCACCCCCGCCATAACCTCGCTCGTCAGCTCGTATCCGTGGTAAGCGGGGTGTATACGCACGCCGCGAACGCAAAACTCGCGAATACAGCGCGCAAGCGTCACGGGGCACTCCGGGAATGCGGGATTTACGGTCACGACGTGGTGATATCCGCTACCCGAAATAACCTCGGCAAGCTCAGCCTCGGACTCGTAAAAATCATTGTAGAATATTGATTTAAGCGAGGAAACGTAGCCACCCGAAATACCGTTTTGACGGTGCAGCTCGGCAAGTTCGCCGAGCGTCGTTCGGGGAAGCTTATAAAACGGCCACTCGCCGATATAAGCGTTATAATCAAGCATATTTATACCTCTTTTATAAGACGTTGGTCGCGGTTGCGGCAAAAATCTTATACTTCCTTACCGTAATAAAGCTTCATCGTATTTTTACAGAGTATTTTCGCCTTGTCCTCGTCCGAGATTTTCGCCTCGACGAGTCTGCCGTAGGGCACGGCGAAGGAAACCTCGGATAAATCGGTGCCGAATACCACCCTATCCGCGCCGAGCTGTTTTACGGTATACTCAACCTCGCCCGATTTTCCCGTACCGCCGCTGAAATCGACGAGTACGTTTTTCAGCTCTCGCACGTTCTGTGCACCGCGGTAACAGTTGGTATCGACGTGAGCCATAACTATTTTAAGCTCGGGATAGCGAAGGGCGAGATTTCTTATATTGACCGAGGTGCTCTCGGTGAGTATCGGGCGCGTTTGTGCACGCGTTGCCGCGTGAATAAGAAGCGGCTTTCCGTAGCCGATAAGAAGCTCGGCGACGGCGTTCATACACGGACTGTCGCAGGGCTCGGAAACCCAAAGCTTAACGCCGATAGCAGCGTTATCCTCGATACCCCGACGTATGACGTCGAGCGTATTTTCGTGCTCCGGGCTTATGTAGGTATAAGAACGGATATGCGTCGGCTCCTCCTTTGCAAATCCGTAGGTCGCAAGATTGATTTTCTCGACCATTTCGACATCCGGGTGCGTACCGCCGAGGGTCGACACGAACACCTCGTCAATTCCGTAGGACTCAATCGCGCGCATTATCCTCTTTTTGCAGGTATCGACTCTGCTAAGCCACAGATGCGCGTGCATATCTATGATTTTCATAAAATCACCTCACAGTTACCTTAATTATACACGCACGCGTAATAGAAGTCAATAGACACGGAAAAATCTACCTCTCACAGCCGATCGTGCCTATTTAACGGGATTTCGGAATTTGGGCGACAGCTTGGACAAATTGTACCTAACAAGTTAACTTTATACCTTGTTTTCGGGCATTTTTTGTGATAAAATGAAATAAAATCCAAATTAAAAAGAGGTCATTATATGTTTGATGACGTAACGCTGGAATTGAGCCTTAAGCCGTTTAAGAAAACCGACGGCGAATATATCGAGGGTGTCGTTCGAAAAATCTTCGAGGACTGGCGGCCGCTTTTGAAAAACAGAAAGAGAATTTCGATTATGCTTTGGTGCTCGGACGGCTCGGAGCTTCTCGATTACGACGGCGACGTTAACGCGGAATTCGAGTGGTGCAAATTCGTGGGAACGGCAAATCTGCCGCCGCTTTTACCCGGTGAGCCTACCGAAACCTCGCTTCACGAGCGTCGGCAGGAGTATACCGAAAATCCGCCGCGCTTCACCTACGCGGTTTTGAAAAAAATAATTGCCACGATAAAAAGAATCGGTGGGGAGTGCTATCCGCGCGCCGAAATACTCGTCGGCGAAACGCTCGATATAGGTCCGGAATTCGCAATCTCGTCATTCAAGTACGAAAGGCACAACGAAATATGCTCGGGGCAGACCTTGTGCGGTCTTGGCTTTATCGATGCGACGGCGACTCTGCACGCAGACAAAAGAAAATACGCCGCGTATCCCGACGGAATACCCGAGGGCACGCCGTTTGGCACCTTCCTCGGTCAACAGGCGGCAAAATTCCTACCCGATATGGACTTCGATTTTCTATGGCTGTCAAACGGTCTTGGCTTCAGCTCAAGTCCGTGGGACAAGACGGGAAAGATTTTTGACGGCGAGAATTACCACGCAGACAAGCTTGCCCCAACCAAGCGGCGCGTGTTCGAATTCTGGCAGAATTTCAGAAAAGAATGCCCGAATATTCCGCTTCACACGCGCGGCACGAACAATTCGGTTGGCATTGACTACGCCTCCGACGGCGTTCCGCTTTACGATATCTATCGCGCAGGACTCGGCATAACAGCACCGCCGAACTCGCCCTGGGCGGCTATAAACGATAATTTCGGACTTGAAATTATGGGGCATATGACGCGCGTTTGCGAGCTTCCCGACAGCACCTTTCCCTTCAGATACTACCTGCACGACCCGTGGTGGATAAACTCGCCCTGGTACGACAGATACGACGGTGCGCCCTCGGATATATATCTGCCGATGGCGATATCGAGAATAGACGCCGAGGGAAAGATACAAACCGCAAACAAATTCAATATCCTCTCAATAGACAACTCCTACGGCGATATGCCCGAATGCTGTGTAAACGAGCCGATACCACATATTTTGAAGGCCGAAAAGGACGCGCCCGACGAGCCCTCGCCGCTCGTTTGGGTTTACCCGATGCGCGAATACACGACGAGCGAGGACGAGGTGACGCTTGCCGAAATGAATATCGGCGACAACTTCGTATGCGAGGCAATAAACTGCGGTCTGCCGCTTTGCTGTGTGACGAGCACAGATTCGTTTATCCGTCACACGCCGGATATTTACGAGGGAAGAATAATTATTTCGCCCATACCCGAGGGCTCCGCCGTACTCGATAGGCTCGCAAAGCTTGCGGCGTCAGGCGTGGGGGTTATAATCTACGGCACGGAGGGTGGACTTGCAAGCATTGACGACGAGCTTGGCTTTACCAAAATAAATTCGCGGGGCGACCCCGCCGCGCTGCGCGAGGCGCTTGAAAAATTCGGCTACTCGATACGCTTTATCAAAAAGGACGAGGGGGCAAAGGTACCAACGCTAGCCATCTCCTATCACGACGGCGCGCTTATCCTCTCGGCTTACAGCCAGAATACGACCACCGACACTCAGCTTAAATTCCCCCTTGGCGCACCCATTCTTTGCGGAATTGACGCTGAGATAAGGGACGGCTTTGCCACCTACCGCTTCGGTCGGTGCGAGCACCGCGAGTGCCGAATATTCGTAGAGCAAAACAGCGGCGTTATCACTTGTCGCGAGGCAGCCCCGGTAAGCCGTCGCTATCGCCGCTTCATAAAGCTCGGCGGTCTTTCGGACGCCACCGTTTATCTTATTTCCGAGCGCGGCTGTGAATGCTCGGTTTCGCGCCTGGCGGGTGACTACACGCCCGAATTTGAGGCAGATATCGAGTATATAACGCCCGAAATTATCAGACTCCGCGGCATCAGCGGCGAGCTGAACTTCCTTATCGGTCACGCGGGTGGGCGAAGAAATAATCCGATACTTGATTTTTCGTCCGCACTATGATAAAATAGTTGTAAAATGACAAATTTGGGGGAAAAATGAAAAAAATCAACTCACTTATTCACAAATCGGTTCATATAATCGAGTACGTAATAGCCGCCTTGACTATGCTCGTGCTTCTGTGGCTTCTCGGCTGTGAGCTTTACAAGATGGTTACGGTCGGTGGGTATCTTTCGGATTCAAACGTCTATCTCAAAAGCGTTCTCAACATCGTCGTCGGACTTGAGTTCGTGCGAATGCTCATAAACCTCACCCCCGCAAACACCCTTGAGGTGTTAATCGTCGCAATCGCAAGGCAGGTCATAATCAACCACGAAAATCCGATAAACAATATCGTGTGCGTTTTATGTATCGGCGGTCTTTTTGCGATAAAGACGTTCTTAATACCGAAAAGCGATTTGAAAATCGAGCTTTCGGACAGCACCGACGCCGTGGAGTGTCAGTGCGAGGACGAGAAAACGCCTATAACGAAATAAAGATATGAAAAATATACTTATCAGCGCCTGCCTTTTGGGTATCGCCTGCCGCTACGACGGCCGCTCGGTTGAGTATCCCGAGCTGTCCAAGCTTTCAAAAAAATATAGGCTCATACCCGTATGCCCCGAAATATACGGCGGTCTTCCGACACCGCGTGTCCCCGCGGAGCGCCGCGGCGACCGAATAGTGAACGCCGAGGGGTGTGACGTCAGCGAAAACTACGAGCGGGGCGCACTCGCGGCGCTTAAGCTCGCGCGTGAGCTTGGCTGCTCGGCGGCGGTCCTAAAGGAGCGAAGCCCATCCTGCGCATCGCACGAAATATACGACGGCTCTTTTACCCGCTCTTGTA
>JAZNFU010000113.1:0-4614 GCA_045576135.1 Eubacteriales bacterium | reverse complement strand
CTCCCTTTACACAAGGGAGCCTTTGAAAAATTAAATCCGTCACGGACGGATGAAGTCCACAATAGGTGGATGAAGTTGCTATGCGATGAAGTCCTGCTACGCAGGATTTGAGAGCCTAAACGGCTTTGTAAAACCGTTTGCTCCATTGGAGGCTATATGAAAGACAGAAGCAAGTTTCTGCCTACCTCGCGCGAGGACGTTTCGGCGCGTGGGTGGTCGGACGTTGATTTCGTATACGTTACGGGTGATTCGTACGTGGACCACCCGTCCTTTGGCGCGGCTATTATAACGAGAGTATTAGAGGCGGCGGGGTACAGAGTCGCCGTCCTTTCACAGCCCGATTACAAGGATTGCCGCGATTTTAAGCGGTTTGGTAAACCAAACTTGGCATTTTTGGTATCTTCTGGCAATATTGATTCAATGGTAGCTCATTACACGGTGTCGAAAAGACGCCGCGGCTACGACTATTATACGGCGGGCGGAGCTATGGGACGACGCCCCGACCGAGCCGTTATCGTCTACTGTAACAGAATAAGAGAAGCCTACGGCGACGTGCCGATTATTATCGGCGGACTTGAAGCTTCGCTCAGACGCTTCGCACATTACGACTACTGGGACGACCGCGTGCGCCGCAGTATTCTCGTCGATTCGAGGGCGGATATACTGTCCTACGGTATGGGTGAAAACACGCTTTTGCGCCTCGCCGAGCTTTTGTCGCGCGGTATTCCGATAAAGAAAATCCGTGACGTGCGCGGTACGGTATATCTTGCGCCGCGCGGCGAGAAAATACATTTCGACTCCGTCGAGGTCGGAGATTACGACGAGCTTAAGCAGGATAAGGAGCTTTACGCGCGTGCCTTTGCCAAGCAGTACAAAAATACCGACTCGGTGTCGGGCGTTGCCGTCGTGGAATATTACGGCGACAAAATGCTCGTCCAAAATCCGCCGATGCCGCCGCTTGAGCGCGAGGAGCTTGACCGCGTTTACGCTCTGCCCTACGCCAGAGATTACCACCCCGACTACGAGGAGGCGGGCGGCGTTCCCGCAATTTCAGAGGTGAAATTTTCCATTACTCATAACAGAGGCTGCTTCGGCGTGTGTAATTTCTGCGCGCTCGCCTTCCATCAGGGGCGCGAGGTGCGCTCGCGTAGCGAGCGAAGCGTTATCGCCGAGGCTGAGCTTATATCGAAAATGCCCGATTTCAAGGGCTATATAAACGACGTCGGCGGCCCGACGGCGAATTTCCGCTATCCCTCTTGCAAAAAGCAAGCCGTCAGCGGCGTTTGCAAGAACAAAAAGTGCTTAGCGCCCACCCCCTGTAAGAATCTTGAGGTGTCGCACGCCGAGTACGCGCATATGCTCCGTGAGATAGAGAAAATCCCGAAAATAAAAAAGGTTTTCGTGCGCTCGGGCATACGCTTTGATTATCTCGTTTACGACTCGGACGACGGCTTTTTCCGTCAGCTCGTCGAGCGTCACGTTTCGGGACAGCTCAAGGTTGCACCCGAGCACTGTGCTCAGGGCGCGCTTTCGATGATGGGCAAG
The DNA here is from genome assembly GCA_045576135.1 of Eubacteriales bacterium. GTDB lineage: Bacteria > Bacillota > Clostridia > Oscillospirales > CAG-272 > UBA1740. Next base: position 3,069 of record JAZNFU010000113.1, on the reverse strand, counting down.
CCGCCGGTTGAGGTGTTCGAAAAATTTAAATCAAAATTCTTCAAATTGACTCGCGAGGCGGGGCTTGAGCAGTATCTCGTCCCCTATCTTATGTCGAGTCACCCCGGCACGACGATGAAGGACGCTGTCGAGATGGCGCTGTGGCTGAAAAAATGGGGATACTCTCCCGAGCAGGTGCAGGACTTTTATCCCACCCCGGGTACGATATCGACGGTTATGTACTACACGGGCATAAACCCGATGAATATGAAGCCGGTTTACGTCTGCCGCGATTATCGCGAAAAGCAGCTTCAGCGCGCGCTTTTGCAGTTCTCCAAGCCGGAAAACGCGAATATGGTGCGAGAGGCTCTCAAAATCGCGGACAGAGAGGAGCTTATCGGCACGGGGCCCGACTGTCTTGTCCGTCCCGCCTTTGCCAAGGATAGAGGAAATAACGAATATCGGCGAGAGAGTAAAAAAACGGCACGGGCGGCAAACGGCGCGGGCGGCAAGCGGGCTAACGGGCGCGCGTGTAACGACGGCAGAGGCTTGGCTCGGCGCACGAATAGCGGCGCACCGTCCAAAAGCACGTCGGGCGGCAAGCTCAGGCGCGTTTTCGGTGAGGAGTCGGTGCGAATTCTTCGCGATGCCGAGCGTCTTTCGGGCGGCGACAGGTCGAGCGGTTTGGCTAAAGATAACAAAAAAACGCCCGCCAAACGCGAAGCTTTGTCAAAAGCTACAAAAAAACGCGGATAAACGCAATGAAGATTACCAAATATCTCTAAAGGTTGGAATTTTTACGAACTTGCTCGCAGAAAAAACGAAGCAGAAACGAAAAATGCAGGTATACGCCGACGGCGTGCGTAAGGTGAGCTTTTTGCTTAAAGGACGGAAAAGTGAAGCTTTTGCCATTTTGCCTCCAAAGCCGCGGCAGAATGGGGCGATATGTGGAAAACTCGGTCGGTTTTTTACCGAAACGCCGATTTTACTCGCTTTTTTCGCCTTTTTCGACAAAAAGTTTTCCACATTTTCAACAAATAAGATTGTGGAAAAGAAAAACGGTTAACCTATGGTTGACAAGCAAAATATAGGAATTTGAGTGAAAAAGATTTGTACCCCGATTTATGATTTTTGCCGTTTGGGGTATTTGTGTGTCGATATGCTGAATAATTGTGTGGTAAAAAATACGAATTATTTACAGCTTTTCAAAAAGAGGTAAAAAATGCAGGAGCTAAAGAGCAGATATATAGCCGTAAAGCAGCGGCTTTTCAAGAAAATATACGGAAAAAGACTTAACAGATGGCAGTACGAAACGGTATTCACCGTCGGCGGTCCGCTTTTGGTTTTGGCGGGGGCGGGAAGCGGTAAAACCACTGTGCTGGTCAACAGAATTGCCTACATTATTAAATACGGTGACGCGTATTTCACCGAGTGGGTGCCCGAGGATTTGACGAGGACCACCGTCGAGGCGCTCGAATACGCCGAGGCGAATATGTCCGCCGAGGAGATAGGCGAAATTTTATCCGAATTCACCTATATGCCCGCACAGCCCTGGTCGGTGCTCGCGATAACCTTTACGAATAAGGCGGCGCGCGAGATAAAGGAGCGTCTTTCGAAAACGCTTGCCGACGCGTCGATGGCTGACGCGGTGTGGTCGGGCACGTTCCACTCGGTTTGCCTACGCATTTTGCGTAAGTACGCGGACAGGCTTGGCTACCGCGAGGGCTTCTCGATTTACGACACCGACGACAAGCGGCGTATGCTTTTGCTCTGTATGCGTGAGCTTAAAATTGACGAAAAGCGGCTTGACGTAAAATCGGTGGCAAACGCTATCAGTATGGCGAAGGACCGCCTCGTCGGCCCCTCGGAGTACCCGATTGACACAGACCCGAGAGCCAAGGATATAATTGCGATATATAAGCTCTATCAGCACAAGATGATGGAGTATAACGCGGTAGATTTCGACGATATAATTATGCGTACGGTACAGCTTCTTGAGGGTGAGCCCGACGTGCGCGAGTACTACCAAAATAAGTTTAAATACGTGCTCGTCGACGAGTATCAGGACACCAACCACGCACAGTTCGTGCTGACTAAGCTGCTCTCGGATAAGCACAGAAACATAATGGTGGTCGGTGACGACGACCAGAGCATTTACGCCTTTCGCGGCGCGACGGTTGAGAATATTCTCGATTTTGACAAGACCTACCCCGACGCTAAGGTGGTCAAGCTTGAGCAGAATTACCGCTCGACCGAAACCATACTCAACGCGGCGAACGCCGTTATTCACAACAACGACAAAAGGCACGATAAAAAGCTGTGGTGCGACAAGGGTGTGGGTGAGAAAATTCAGCTCCTTGAGGCACAGAATCAGCACGATGAGGGCAAGCTGATAATAGACAGGATAATAGAGGGCGTGAAAAACGAGGGTAAAAAGTACTCGGATTTTGCCGTTCTTTACCGTATAAACGAGCTTGCGCGCTCGCTTGAAACGAGCTTTACGAAAAGCGGTATCCCTTACCGCATACTCGGCGGTCTTCGCTTCTACGACCGCAAGGAAATAAAGGATATTATCGCGTATCTTACGCTTTTGGTGTCGGACGGTGACAATCTGCGCTTGAAGCGGATAATAAACGAGCCGAAGCGCAAAATAGGTGATACGACGGTCGCGGCTATCGAGGATATTGCCGCGGCGGAGGGCGTTCCGATGCTCTCGGTGGTGCGCCGCGCGGGTGAGTACGTTGCGCTTGCAAAATCTGCCGAGCGGCTCGTCGGCTTCGCGCGTCTTATCGACGGCGTGCGCGCTATGGAGAAGTCACCCTCCGAGCTGATTTCGGTGATTTTTGAAAACAGCGGCTACCTTGCGATGCTTGAGGCTGAGGGCTTCGAGGGCGAGGGAAAAATCAACAACGTCAAGGAGCTTATAAGTGCCGCGGTCGAGTACGAAAAGCGGCTTACCGAAAAGGACGAGGAGCCGACGCTTATCGGCTTCCTTGAGGAAATCGCGCTCGTCAGCGACGTCGATAAGTACGACGAGGGGGCTGACGCGGTGGTGCTTATGACCATACATTCGGCAAAGGGACTTGAATT
>JAZNFU010000112.1:0-6003 GCA_045576135.1 Eubacteriales bacterium | reverse complement strand
TGAAAGTGAAAAGCAAATAATTATTGGAGACGTCATTTTAGATCACGACTCTTATTCTGTCAGTCGCAAAGGCGAAGTTATAGAGCTTCCGCAAAAGGAATTTTTGCTTTTATATAAGCTTCTTTCATATCCGGGAAAGATATTTACCAGAATACAGCTTATGGACGAGATATGGGGTGCGGACAGCGATACCGGCTGGGAAACGGTGACCGTACATATTGCCAGACTCAGAAAGAAGCTTGAGGGATATCCGGAATTTTCAATAGAGTCGGTAAGAGGCCTCGGATACAAGGCGGTGAAGCATATATGAGAAAAGAAGATAAGCTCAATAAGGTAAAACAGCAAACGCAGCAAATAGCTGCGGTTAATAAGCAGCGTTTTTCTCTGACCTTGATATTTGCCGTAATAGTCTTCGTGGTTTTGCTTTCTGCGGTCGGACTTGCAGCGCTCGCTATTTATATTTTCTCACTCACCGGTGTAAGTGGCGGCTTTGACGACGAAATAACCGTCGGAAACTTTATTCTTTACGCCGGGGCGGTCAGCCTCGTTATCGGTGCCGCGATATCCTTGCTTCTCGCACTTTTCCCGCTTCGCCCGGTAAACGATTTGATAAACCATATGAACAGGCTCGCCTCGGGAGATTTTAAAACACGGTTGAAATTCCGCGGCATTTTCGCCGAGCATCCCGCGTTTATCGAGGTTTCGGATTGCTTTGACAAGCTTGCAAACGAGCTTGAGAGCACCGAGGTTTTGCGCTCGGATTTTATAAACAATTTCTCTCACGAATTTAAAACTCCGATAGTATCGATTGCGGGACTTGCAAAGCTGTTAAACCACGCAGACGTGCCCGAGCAGAAGCGGTCCGAATACCTTGCGGCGATAGAGGAGGAGTCGAAAAGGCTTTCGCAGCTCGCCACCGCCACGCTTTTGCTAACGAAGGTGGAAAAGCAAAATATTCTTACCGACACGGCGGTGTATAACCTCTCCGAGCAGATTCGCTCCTCGGTGCTTTTGCTTGAAAATAAATGGAGCGAAAAAGGGATAGAGCCGCACCTTGAGCTTGATGAATATAAAATTCTTGCTAACGAGGAGCTTATGCGTGAGGTGTGGATAAATTTGATCGATAATGCGATAAAATTCTCGCCGCGTGATGACAAAATAGAAATTTGCACCGATAAAATGGAAGGCTTTGTTTGCATATCCGTTAAAAACAGCGGATATATAGAGGAGATTGACCGTAACAAGATATTCAATAAATTCTTCCGCACCGACTCGTCACACACGACCGACGGCAGCGGCATCGGACTTGCGATAGTAAAGAAAATACTTGAGCTTCACGCGTTTGACATCAGCCTTGAGTGTGCGGGCGGCGAGGTTGTTTTCTCGGTTAAAATACCACACTCGCGAATTTTCGACGTGTAGTGCCGACTAATCTTTAAAAGCACTTTTTCTTACATTAATACGACCGAGCGCAAGGCGTAGCTTGATGCTCGGTAAAACCTAAGTGAAGCTGCCGTAAGCTTATAAAGGACGGCGGCTTCTTTTTTTGGCTAAATTGTATTAAAAGTTTATTTTTAGTTTATTTTTCCGTTGTAAAATAATGTCGAAAACGGTCATACCCTAATGTGAGGATACAACGATGGAAAATAAGACTATTAACGGAAAAAGCTTCGCACAGATGCTCGTCGGCGGCGCTTCTATGCTTACGCTCCACGCGGCAGAGGTGAATGAGCTTAACGTTTTTCCCGTACCGGACGGCGACACCGGTACGAATATGGCAAAAACCGTGGAGGGCGGCTTGATTGAGGTGAACGGTCAGGATACCGAGAGCATCGGACAGATATCGAGCCGCTTTGCACGCGGTGCGCTTCTCGGTGCGCGGGGAAATTCGGGCGTTATACTTTCGCAGATATTTGCCGGAATTGCCGAGGGACTTTCCTCTTGTGACGTGGCTGATGCGAAAACCTTGGCGACTGCCTTTGAAAACGGAATTAAAAAATCCTACGCCGCGGTACAGAATCCCACCGAGGGAACTATACTGACGGTGTTCAGAGAGAGTACCGAATACGCCGCGTCAAAAATAAGCGAGGGGTCGAGTGTCGAGCAATTTTTCGAATTGCATATAGAGCGTGCAAGGCGCTCGCTTGAGGGGACGAAGGAAATTCTTCCGGTGCTTGCCGAGGCCGACGTCGTGGACTCCGGCGGTGCGGGTTACCTATACATAATTATAGGTATGTACGACGTGCTGAGGGGTAAGGCTGTCGGCGATTCGTATAAGCCACCGCGTGAGGATGGTATCGTGAACGTTGATATTTCGGCTTTCACGCGCGACTCCGTGCTTGAGTTCGGATATTGCACCGAATTTTTGCTCCGCTTGATGTCGGCAAAAACAGACCCCGACAGCTTTGATATAAAGAGCGTGACAAATGTCCTTAACGAGCTTGGCGGCGAGAGCGTCGTAGCATATAAGACCGATGACGTTATAAAGGTTCACGTTCACACGATGCGCCCGGGAGATATTCTCACGAGAATGCAAAGCTTCGGTGAGTTTTTAACCGTCAAGATTGAGAATATGTCGCTTACTCACACGGGCGAGCAAAAATCCGCGAAAAAGGAAAAAAAGAAGAAGTTTTCAACCCTTGCCGTCACGAGTGGCGACGGAGTCGCGGCACTCTTTACCGATATGGGTGCTGACGGCATAATTTCGGGAGGGCAGACGAACAATCCGTCAGCGCAGGAGTTCTTGGATGCCTTTGAGAATTGTAATGCCGAAAACATAATAGTTCTTCCGAACAACAAAAACGTCTTTCTTGCGGCGAAGCAGGCGTCCGAGCTTTACAGCGGTGCCGCGGTGCATATAGTCGGGACGAAGAATTTGATGCAGGGATATGCGGCGCTTTCTGTTATAAATCCGGGTATCAGCGATATCGACGCTATTGTAAAAAGTGCCGAGCGCGCCGCTGCGAGCGTCGTGGGTGCTGAAATAACCCGTGCCGTAAGAGATGCGACCGTTTGCGGAAAATTCGTAAAGGCGGGCGAATATATCGCGATAACCGACGGAAAGATTGGCGCCGTCGCAAAAACGGCAAACGATGCGGTGCTCGATATGCTCGCATCGCTGGATATGGATGAATACGAGATAATAACCTTGTTCGTCGGGCGGGACGTCGGTGACGGTATGCGTGCGGAGCTTTCGGAAAAAATAGAAGCTGAATACCCGGATTGCACGCTTGAGGTGCATATCGGCGGACAGGAAATTTACGATTATATGGTAGCTGTGGAGTGAAATTATGGAAAAAACTTATAAAGTGGTAATAGATACCAAGGGTGCCGATAAGGGCCCCGAAATGATAATAAGAGGTGCTGTCGAGGCTCTTGCAAAATACGAGTGCCTTGAGCTTTTGCTCGTTGGTGACGGTGAAGTGATACTTGAGGAGTGTGAGGCACTCGGTGCGCCGATGTCACGAATTGAAATACTCGACGCTACGGGCGAAATAACCAATTACGACAGTCCTGCGGCAGCACTATTTGAAAAGACCGATTCCTCGCTCGTTAAGGCACTCTCAGCACTCGCCGAGCGCGACGACCTAGTCGGACTCGTAAATGCGGGAAGCACGGGGGCGCTGATTGCGGGGGCTATGAGGTATCTTTCCGCACCGAAGCGCGTAAGACCTGCGCTTGCGGCGATTTTGCCCACCGAGAAAAACGGCTTCACCTGCCTTGTCGATACGGGCGCAACGATAGATTGCACGCCGCAGATGCTCCATCATTTTGCCACGCTCGGCTCGGACTTTATGAAGCACTTTTACAGAATGGAAGCTCCGCGTGTGGGACTCTTGTCTAACGGTGCGGAGTCAACGAAGGGTAATAAGCTCGTGAAGGAAACCTATTCGCTTTTATCGGGCGACGCCGAGCTGAACTTCGTCGGAAATATAGAGGGAACGGCGGCGCTTTCGGGCGATTGCGACGTCCTCGTTTGCGACGGCTTTGCGGGTAATCAGGTGCTTAAGGTGTCCGAGGGAATAGCAAGACGCATAATAACCGATATCGTGAAATATTCCAAGAAAAGCGGGGACGAGGGTATTATGAAGCTCGTCGGTTACCTTATGGGAATATACGACTTTAACTCGCTTGGCGGCGGCATAATACTCGGTATAAGAAAACCGGTTATAAAGGCGCACGGTGCGGCGAATGAAAAATCGATAGTGAGCGTCGTCGGAATGTTGCTGAATATGGTAGAAAACAAAGAATTTTTTGATAAATCCGCGTTTAATATGTAATAAAAAGGAGAATTTTCAATGAGCAAAATCAAAATTATGTGCACCTCTACGGGTTGCATCGAATACGCGCCCGAGCGCTACTCGGCGCTTGGTATTGAAATTATCAGAATACATATGTACTTTGAGGGGCGCGAATACCTTGAGGGACCGGATATCGACCCGGTCGAGTTTTATAACAGACTTGAGAGCCTTGAGGACCCGAAAAATAATCTTCCAAAAACCGGAATACCCACCCCGCAGGAAATACAGGCGCACTACGATGGGGCGATAGCCGACGGATACGACGAGATAATAGTATACGCTATATCATCAGGACTTGGCGGAACGTATAACGCACTTTCGCTCGTCGCGCGGGACTATGCTGACAAAATTAAAATTCACGTCGTGGATACGAAGATTACCTCCTTCGTTGAGGGCTTCCTCGCCGTGCGAGCTGCAGAAATGGTAAGAGAGGGCAAGAGCTCGGAGGAGATTTTACGTGAAACCGCTTGGATGATGAAGCATCAGGAATTTATCGGAATCGACGGACGGCTCGATTACCTCATATACAACGGCAGACTCAAAGGGGGACGTGCGTTTATGGGGCAGATGCTCAAGATTTGTCCTATCATTTCCTTTAACAAGGAAACGGGAGAGTGCGCGGCGCTTGAAAGCGTGCGTACGCAAAAGAAGGCACTTTCCAGACTGTGTGAGATAATCAAGGAGCTGATAGGCGACACAAACCCCGCGGATTACCGACTTTGGCACGTATACACGGGACGCTCGGTGGTTGACGAGCTTATCGAAATAGAGAAGAAGCACGGCGTGAAAACCAACCACGAGGACGTCATTATGTCACCCGTCAGCGGCTGTCATAACGGTCCTTGGCTCGCGGGATACGGACTCGTATTTCTTCGCCGTCCCGACGAGTCCCCGGAGGCGTAATGGTTAGTGTAAAAAAGGTTGAAACGGCACGCGACGTGCGTGAGTTTATAGAATTTCCCCTGCGGCTTTACCGCGATTGCGAGTATTTCGTTCCGCCGATTTACGCCGATGAAAAAAAACTTATCACCTCCGGCGGTAAAACCGAGGATGCCGAATCGGTTTTCTTCATCGCCGAGCGAGACGGGAAAACGGTAGGCAGAATACACGGCATTTTACAAAAGCAATATAACGCCCTGCACGGACAGAGTCGGGTGCGCTTTACTCGGTTTGACACGGTGGATGACCGCGAGGTTTCCGTAGCGCTATTCGCGGCGCTTGAGGATTGGGCAAAATCGCTCGGTATGACGCAGATTTGCGGTCCGCTCGGATTTACCGATATGGACAGAGAGGGACTTCTTATAGAGGGATTCTCCGAAAATTCCACCTACGAGGAGCAGTACAATTACGACTATTATCAGCGGCATATAGAGGCTCTTGGATTTGAGAAAGAGGTGGATTGGCTTGAATTTGAGCTTCGAGCACCCGAAAAGAAAAATCCGATGCTTGAAAAGGTTGCGAGCCGTGCGCTTGAAATAAACCGTCTGCATATCGCTGATACCAATATGTCGAAGAAAAAGTATATAGCCAAGTACGCGGACAGCTTCTTTGACTGCCTTGACGAGTGTTACAGCAAGCTCTACGGCACCGTGCCGATCTCGGCCGAGCAGAGAAGGGAACTTATAGATCAGTTTATGCTGATAGTCAACGTGAAATTCGCCGTCTTTATATGCGACGAGCGGGAGCGCGTCGTGGCATTCGG
>JAZNFU010000111.1:0-2541 GCA_045576135.1 Eubacteriales bacterium | reverse complement strand
CGCTCCTCAGTCACTTCCCTACCCCCTTTTTCTCTCAGCGGTTTTCTTCATTAATACGTTATTTTATTATAGGGTAGCTCGGACGAAAAGCCGAGCTACCCCACAGCGCAAAGACTCGCGAAAATCAATCGATGCTCTTATCGATTTTAAATCTCGTAATCTTCTTCGAGGTATTCTTCGGGAATTCCTCGTTTCTTATCTTGACCATAGCTACGTTTTTGTATACTACGTTCTTTTTGTTTATCTCGTTAATCTCCTGCTCAAAGTACTTCTGAGCATCCTCAATTCCGCGAAGCGCAAGCGCGTCAAAGTCGGGGAATATCTCGGCAACTATCATTTCCTTGGTAGCGTCCTTACTCTCACCGGCGTAAACGACGACCTCGGATACACCGTAAATACCCTGAATATCAGCCTCGATTTCCTCGGGATATACGTTCTTACCGTTAGAGAGAATTATAAGGTTCTTAAGTCTGCCGGTGATGTAAATCCACTGCTCGCCGTTTTCCTCAACGACCTTACCCCAGTCACCCGTTCTGAAGTATCCGTCGGCGTCGAAGACCTCGCGGGTAGCCTCCTCGTTTTTGTAGTATCCCATCATTACGTTCGGACCGCGGTAGCAGATTTCACCCTCACCGTTTTCGTCGGGATTGAGAATTCTGACGTGGCCACCGATAATGGGCATACCGACCGAGCCCTGACGTCTGTACTCGTTTCTGTTACACGAGATAAGCGGCGCGCACTCGCTGATACCGTAGCCGTTAAGAATGGTAACGCCGATATCCTCGAAGAAATCAATTATATTCTGATTAAGCGCAGCTCCGCCGCAAATTATCATACCAAGCTCGCCACCGAAGTTGGAAAGCACGGGTTTTGTAAACAACTGTTTGCGCAAATCGATACCAACCTTACGAAGCGCGTTGGAAATCTTGATAAGAGCCTTGAGCATTTTGAGCTTGCCCGACTTTTCCGCGCCCGATATAATACGCTTATAGAAGGTTTCAACGAACAGGGGAACGAGGATAAGGTGAGTCGGCTTAAACTCGTTAAGCTCGCCGAGGATATAGCGTATGCCCGAGGACATATACATATGCGAGCCGAGCGCGTAGTGACCGACGAACATAACCGTCGAGCAGAAGGTGTGGTGAGGGGGTAAAACGCAAACCGTCTTATCGGTGATATGGAAGTTATAGAAGCCCTGCACCATATCCGAGCAGATATTTCTGGTCGTGAGCATAACGCCCTTACCCTTACCGGTAGTACCCGAGGTGAAGACGATAGAGGCAAGTCTGTCAGTGTCAATTTCGTAGTCGTAGTAGGAGTTGTCGCCCGCGGAGTATTTCTCGGCACCGGCTGCTCTTGCCGCCTCGATATCGGTAGCGTACTCGGCGGTGCTCGAGCCGAACTCGATATAAATCTCGGCGGTGGGGACTATTGCGCGAATTTCCTCCATCTTCTTCTCGACAGCGGAGGAGAAGATAATAGCCGCGCACTCGGCGGTATTAAGTATGGACGCCATATCGGCAACCGGAAGCTCCTTATCGATAGGAACGGTTACCGCACCGATAGACATCGCCGCGTGGTAGGAGAACACCCACTGGGGCGTACTCTCACCGATAATAGCGACCTTTTTGTCGCGAAGACCCAACGAGATAAGCTCGGTTCCGAGATCTCTTATGTAATCTCTCGCCTCGACGTAGGTATAGTGCAAAATCTCCTTATCGGAGGGCTTTTTCTTATAGCTGAAAACGTATCTGTCGCCGAATCTTTTCGCGGCGTCCTCGGTCATAGTTCTGAGGTTGTCGAACTCAAAGGAGTTATAAAGAGGATAATTTTTCTTTCTGTTCTTGTATGCCATAAATTTCTTTCCTTTCGAAAATTTCACAAAAAACCATTATTAGGCATAACGGTACAACTATATTATGGCACAGTTCGGTTGATTTGTCAACAAAAAAACGATAAAAAACGCGCGTGAGGAAAAAACAATTAAAATATTTAGCCGCCCGTAGCGGTAAAAATCCACGCCGCCCCTCAAAAGCGCGCTCCTAAAGTCGTCCCCCCTCAAAAGAGTCGAAAAATCGGCACAAATCCTCCGCTTCGGGTTGACTTTTGCGGGGCTTTAATGTATAATCTTATTCGAATGAATTTCGCTAAAGGAGGCGGAAAATGCTGCCGATAGCCTTTGTCAACAGAATGAAAAAGCTCCTTTCGGACGAATACGACGCCTTCGAGCGCGCCTTGGTGTCGGGCGATGCCGTTCGCGGCGTGCGTACGAACCCTATAAAGTTCGGCGGCGATATTTCCGAAATACTCCCCGTGACGCCGCTATCCTACTGTGAGGGCGGCTATATACTTCACTCGGACGCTCCGATGGGCACTCACCCCGCGCATCACGGTGGTGCGGTTTATATGCAGGACCCGGGAGCTATGTCGACTCTTTCGGCGCTTGATATCAAGCCTGACGCGTGGGTGGTCGACCTTTGCGCCGCACCCGGAGGTAAATCGACGCAAGCGGCGGCGGCACTCGGCGAGGGCGGCTTTCTG
>JAZNFU010000110.1:0-4735 GCA_045576135.1 Eubacteriales bacterium | reverse complement strand
GCTCCTTCAAAAAAACGCTGCGCTACGCACGCGCGCTAAGTGTATATATGTATGTATGTATGAATAAGTATATACATAAATTTCATCATATGTATGACATTTTTTCGAGATTTTGGACAAAATTTCCGAAAGCAGTGCAATCTTGTCCGGATATATTGTCCGCGAAAAATCAGTTAAAATATCGGACGAATTCCGAGCGCACGCCGCCGTTTTGCGAGAGGCTTTCGTTTGCGTAGCCGAGCTTTATCATTGAGAAGGGAATTATATGCTCCTCAAGCTCAAGCGCGCTGCGAATAGCGTCCGAAACCGATTTCTGAAGATGCACTCCGCACCACAGCGAGCCGAGTCCGAGCGCCGTCCCCGCGATAAGTATGTTTTCGGTTGCCGCCCCCGCGTCGTGTATCCAGTAGTCAGCGTAGCTTCTGGGAAGCGTGCGCTTCATATTTCCCGCAACTATTATCACCGCGGGCGCCGAAATATCGGTAAATTTACCCGCGCCCTGCAGCCTTTCAAGCTTGTCCTCGTTGGTTACGACGAAAAATTCAAGCGGATGCTTGTTGCACGCGCTCGGTGCGGCAAAGCCTGCCTCAAGAAGCCGCTCTATGAGCGCAGGGCTTATTTTGTCCGGCTTGAATTTTCTGATGCTTCGTCTTTTGAGTATTGCCTCGATTGCGTCCATAACTGCCCTCCCGTGCGTTTTCGTCTATGCTTAATCTATTGTAGCATATCCTCGCCATTATTGCAAGGGGAAAATTGCGCGACCGCACGCGCAGCCGCACGGCATTATGACTCGGCTGCGCCAATCCCTCCGTAAGCCTCCGTCTTCGAGGTAGCGAAGCGGCGCGAGGGTGTTAAAAACAGCACGGCGCGTTGTTTTTCCCCGAGCGTGACCGAGCCGCAGCGAGAAGGGGGGACCGCGTGCGGTGGAAGGAGTTTTTTGCTCGCATCGAAAAAACGATTAGTTTGAAACGACGCACTCTCCCTCAGTCAGCTGCGCTGACAGCTCCCTCCCGGAGTGAGCCTTTCAAATCCTGCACGGCAGGACTTCATTCACCTACGGTGTATAATAGAACGCGAAGCGAGCGCGTTCCCGCTTCCGTGTAATTCATTGCGAAGCAATTGCCTTGATTAAAAACGCCATATTTTGCCCGAGGATACGCGCCGTGCGCTCGCCCTCGGCGTCCGTGCCCGTATGTATAAGGTTCCAATAATTCGAGGTGGCTATCGGCATTTGGGATATGGCGAAATATTTGTTGATAACGTCAAACGACGCAGTACAACCGCCGCGGCGCGCGGTGACGAACGCCGCGCCAACTTTACCTCGTTTTTCAAATTTTGAGCTTTGGAAAAGACGGTCTAAAAGCGATATCACACTCCCCCTCGGCGAGCCGTAATACACGGGTGCGGCAACCACCAGCCCCGCCGACTCGCGAAAGCTTTCTGAAAGCTCGGAAAGGTCGGAAAAAACGCATCTGCCGGTGTCACGACAGCCGCCGCAGGCGTTACAGCCGCGCGGCGAAAAATCGTCCGCGCGAAAGCATACGGTGTCTATGCCCGCCCCCAAAAGCTCACCCGAAATTATGGAAAGCGCCGAGGCACAGTGCCCCTCGGCGTGCGGACTTCCGTTAATCAACAAAACCTTCATATTATTAAATACTCCTCTTACGGTATTTGGAAAAATATACGCGCGTTTTGGTAAAAATATGCAAGAACGGCGCTTTTTCTCTGTTTTTTCGTCAAAAGTCTGTCCACACAAAAAGTAAATGATTGTTTACCAAATATAATTTCGTAAACTAAAGTTTGTGTTTTGCACCGAGCGAGACGGGAAAAAAGATTGTAAATTCGGCATTAATTTTCATATACCCCTTGTATTTACCAAAAGTCTGTGATATAATATTTTTACTAATTTTATTATTAATACGACCGTAGCGGAGCTTTTAGTATGCAAGAGAAATTTATCAGCCTTTTGTACCCAACCGAAAAATCGCAGATTTTCCATTCAGACAGACGGAATCTGCCTAATATATCCGAAGCCGTGTGTGACGAGCTCGGGCTTACCGAGATATTCGCTTTGAAGAACAGCGAGCTTTCGGACTTCTTTACCGCGGACTGTGAGGTTATAGCGTACAGACAGGCGGCGATTGCGGATATGATGGATATTCCCGAGCTTGTTGGGATGCTCGGAAAAATTCAGCCGATACTCGACGATATACTCGAGCTTCAGCGGCTTGAGGCGGACAGCTCCACCGCGGGTGATTCCTATCTTTACAGCATCACCGAAATAGAGCTTTACGTTTCCTGCATCGACGCTTTGGCGCGCGGCTTCAAATCGATTGCGCCGAGGCTGAAAAGCGAGGCGTTCATAAGGCTTTGCGAGTATATTTCGGAGCTTTCCGAGTCCGAGTATTACCGCGAGCTTATCGAAAGACTTTCTCAGCTTTCCTCCAGAGTCACGGAGGTTCGCAGTATCACGGTGGGCGTAAACCTTGACAGAGAGCTTCGCCCGGAGAGTGCGGGGGTTATCTCGATAAACTCCGAGCAGTTCAAGTCGGGAAAGATGCTCGACAAAATTCTCAGACTCTCGTTCAAGAACGACGCCTTTACCTCGATTGCCGACCTGACTCCGTTCGGAAAGGGGCAGAGCGAGAATAAAAAAGAGGCGCTTATCGGAGCGTTCAACTCGGCTATTGAGGACGTTTTCAAGGCATCGGTGCGCGGCTGGCGCTCGATAGTTGCCGACTACGTGCTTGATAATACCGACTTCCTTTTGAAGCTTGCGCCCGAAATCGAGTTCGTGAGTCGCGCGGTAGATATGCTTCACCGACTCACCGATAAAAAGGGCGAGAAAATCACCATACCCGAATCCGCCCCGACGGCAGAGAAGGCGTTTTGTGCCGTCGGACTTTACAATCCGCGCGTTGCGCTCGCGGTCGGGGACGATATGGTGCTGAACGACGTCGTGTTTGACGACGATGCGAGAATATACGTTATCACCGGCCCCAACAGAGGCGGCAAATCGGTCGTAACCGTAGCCGTCGGCGCGGCGCAGGCGATGTATCAGCTCGGTCTTCCGGTCGCGGCACGGTCGGCGAGAATATCGGTGGTTGACGGTATTTTCACTCACTTCCCCGAGGGCGCTGACGATACTATCGATAAGGGTAGGCTCGGCGAGGAGTGTGCAAGACTCGGTGAGATATTCGAGGCGGCGACGGGTGACAGTATGATACTTCTCGACGAGTCGCTTTCCTCGACGGGTGCATACGAGGCGTCGTATATTGCCTCGGAGATACTGACCGGCTTTGCCGTTCTCGGTTGCCGCGGTATTTTCTCAACGCACCTGCACGAGCTTGCCGCGAGCGTTCCCGAAATCAACGAAAGAGCCGGCGCACTCGGCGGCGTTATGATAGACACTCTCGTTGCGGGAATGGAGGAGGGCGAGCGCTCGTTCAAAATACATCGGGCGAAGCCTGACGGAAAGTCGTACGCGAGGGACATCGCGGACAAGTACGGACTCTCCTTTGAGAGCATAATGAAGAATAAGAAAATCGGGAGGGCGTAACGGTGAGTATGGTTATAGGAATAGACGTCGGCGGCTCGACGACCAAAATCGTCGGTATCAGCCATACCGACGGTAAAACGAAGCTTATAGAGCCGCAGTTCGTGCGCGCAAACGACCCGATGACCTCGACTTACGGTGCGTTCGGAAAGTTTACCGACGAAAACGGCATACAGATATCCGACATAGACAGAGTTATGATGAGCGGTGTCGGCTCGTCGCATATAAAGCGTAATCTTTACGGTCTTGAGTGCCGTAAGGTTGAGGAGTTCCAGGCGATAGGACGCGGCGGACTTTACCTTTCGGGGCTTTCGGACGCGGTGGTCGTCAGTATGGGAACGGGTACTGCGATAGTGCACGCAAAATGCGGCGGCAGAGCCGAGTATCTCGGCGGTACGGGCGTCGGCGGCGGAACGCTGATGGGACTTTCCAAGCTTCTTCTCTCGGCGGAGTGCGTCGAGCATATAGAGGAATACGCGGATTCCGGACAGCTTGCGAATATCGATTTGCGCATAAAGGACATAAGCGCGGACTCGAAAACCACCGGACTTAACGCGGAGCTTACCGCGGCGAATTTCGGCAATCTTTCGGACATAGCGACCAAGGGTGATATCGCCCTCGGCATACTCAATATGGTTTATGAAACGATAGCGATGACCGCCGTGTTTGCCGCGCGCTCGCGCGGTGTGCGTGACATAGTGCTCACGGGAAATCTCACGAAGATTGGCTTCTGCCGAAAGAAGTTCGAGCAGTTCAACTCTCTTGGCTACGGAGTCAATTTCGTGATACCCAAGCTTGCCCAATTCGCAACCGCGATAGGAACGGCGCTTCTCGGGCTTCGGACGGATGAGGGCACGACCGTATGAACATACTCCGATTTATGATACCCAAAAGCTTGGTTTCGTACGTCGAGTCGGACGATACGGTAAGACAGGCACTTGAAAAAATGAGGTTTCACAGATACGCGGCGATACCCGTGCTCGATTCGGCGGGAAAATACGTCGGCACTCTGCGAAACGACGATTTGTTTGAATATTTTTTGAAAAACGGAAGCTTTGATTCCCGATTTGCAGAGAGGGATGAGGTTTCCTTGATAATGCAGTCGGGCTATCGGGCGGTGCGCCACGATGCAACGATGAACGAGCTTATAGAGGACGTTAAGGAGCATAACTTCGTTCC
>JAZNFU010000109.1:0-3751 GCA_045576135.1 Eubacteriales bacterium | reverse complement strand
TGAAAATCCCGTCCTTTTTAAGTCTCTCTTTTTTTAAAATTAACCCTTTTATTCTTCTTTTTTGTGTATGTATAAACCCTTTTTTATTGGGAAAAATATCACCGTAAGGAGTATAAAGGGAGATTTTTTATGGACGTATCCTCTAACGAAAACAAAATAAAAATAATAAAAAAACATTCGCCGCGCTCTCCATTATTGAAAAATTGTACGCTTTCGTTTGTTTTTGGTGGCTTTATTTGTGTTTTAGGTGAACTTTTGTTTATACTTTATAATTATCTTTTCGGGGAGGAAAAGCTCGCGGGAACTCTCGTTACGGTGACCGTTATAGTCATCGCGTCGCTTCTTACGGGGCTTGGAGTTTTTGACAGCATAGCACGCTTTGCCGGCGCGGGAACACTCGTCCCGGTTTCCGGCTTTTCTAACGCGGTAACGAGCGTCGCCATCGACTCAAAGAGCGAGGGTATTTTACTCGGCGTCGGCTCTAAGCTGTTTTTGGTTGCGGGCCCGGTTATAGTTTGGGGCCTTTTCAGCGGAGTAATTTACGGAATTATATATTTCTCTTTAAAGTTTTTTGGGGTGGTTTAATGGCTATAATAAAATTCAAAAAAAGAATATCCTTTCTTTCCCACGCCGCAGTAGGCGGATTTGAGGAAGGGAGAGGCACACTCGGAGAAAAGTTTGATTTTATTGATAGAAGCGATAGCTTCGGTCAAAAAACGTGGGAGCTTTCCGAAGCGGAAATGTCGCGCTCGGCGGTTAACATAGCCTTAGGAAAGGGAAGTCTTTCTCACGGTGATATTTCGTTTATGATAGGCGGAGATTTACAAAATCAGTGCGTTGCAAGCTCTATCGGAGCCGCATCGTTCGGCATTCCTTTTTTCGGGGTTTACGGCGCTTGCTCCACCTGTACCGAGAGTATAGCACTTCTTTGTTCGGTGCTTTCCTGCTGCGAGGAGGGGGTACTCGGCTGTGCCGTCACCTCCTCTCACAACTCAGCCGCGGAGCGTCAGTTCAGAACTCCTATTGAATACGGTGCTCAGCGGAATAAGAGTGCCCAATGGACCTCAACCGCCGCCGGTGCTTTTATTCTCACGTCGGGACAGCACCGCGAAAAGCCGTTCGTCCTTGAGGCGATGGCGGGAAGAATAATAGACGGAGCTACCAAGGACGCCGCAAATATGGGTGGAGCTATGGCTTTTTCCGCCGCAGACACTATAATTTCTTATTTTGAGCAAAGTGATTTTGCGGTTTCGGATTTCGATTATATCGTAACCGGCGACCTCGGTTATACCGGAAGCTCTATTCTTAAGGATATTCTTTCGGATAAGCTTCCTATGGCGACACCCCGCCACGTTGACTGCGGCACGATGCTTTACGATAAGGAAAAGCAGGATATTCACAGCGGAGCTTCAGGCTGCGGAACCTCGGCTTCGGTTTTATCCTGTCATTTTCTCCCTCTTTTATCCGCGGGAAAAATAAAGCGCGTGCTTTTTCTTTCAACCGGTGCTCTTATGAGTCCGTCAAGCATAATGCAGGGACAGAATATATTCGGCACGGCTCCTCTTATTCATATTTGTTCGCCCGATTTCGATTGATTTTTTTAATTTTTAAAAGAGGTTTTTTATGAATTTTATTTACGTTTTTCTGTGCGGCGGCTTTATTTGTACGGTTGCACAAATTCTCATAGATAAGACTAATATAACCCCCGCCCGTATTTTAGTTTTATACGTTTGTCTTGGAGTATTTCTTTACGCCGTCGGTATTTACGAGCCTCTTTTTGAAATTTTCGGCGAGGGTATTTCCTTACCCCTCATAGGATTTGGTGCCGCAATAGGAAAGGGTGTTTTAGAGGCTGTTGACAAGGACGGCTTTATAGGAATTTTAACCGGCGGTCTTACGGCTTCCTCAGCGGGTATAACGGCTGCTATTTTTATGGGTATTTTAATGACCCTTTTCTCCCACGGTAAAAGTAAAAAAATGTGAATTTTCAATAATTTTTTGTAAAAACTTTTATTTACATTTAACATCACTTCAATCTAAAAAATGTATACTTTTATATTGATTTTTAAATATTTTTATGCTATAATATATATAACTGATTATAAAGCTTAAGATAACCTTAATTTTGAGAAAGGACGGTGAAAAATATGAAGGATCTTGAATTTATAAATACTACCCTTATTGAAGTATTGAAGGAAAATCTCAATATGGGTCCTATAGCCTTTAATTTATGGTTTGAAGGACTTAATCTCATTTCTCTTGACGATAAGCTTGCCGTCTTCACCACCCCCTCAAAAGTGAGAATGAACGTTATCACGGCAAGATATAAATCAACGATAGAGGAGCTTCTTTCTTCCATTATAGGATTTGAAATAAAGGTCGATATTTACAGTCTTGAGGAGGGTGAGCCAAAGCTTCCCACTATTTACGAATCCTCCGAGGAAGAAAAGAAATACGACGCATACTTAGAGGACGAAAGACGCGATATGGGTAATCCTCTGCTTTCGGACAGCGATTTCGTAAATATGCTTGAAAAACCCCAAGAGGAAACCTATATAGCCGAAAAAAAATCAACTCTTTCTCTTTACACCTTTGAAAACTTCGTAGAGGGAGATTCCAACAGATTTGCGAAGGCTGCGTGTATGGGTGTCGTTGAGGAGCCGGGATTTTCTTACAATCCTCTTTTCATATACGGTAACTCCGGTCTTGGTAAAACCCATCTTCTTTACGCTACGATAAGCGCGATGAAGCAAAAGCACCCGGAGCTTAAAATAGTTTATAAAAAATGTGAGTCCTTTGTAAACGAGCTCGTTCTTGCAATAAGGCAGGGAGCTACCGACGTTTTTAAGGAAAGATATCGCTCCTGCGACGTTCTTCTTATAGACGATATACAGTTTATAGCGGGAAAAGAGCTTTGCCAAGAGGAATTTTTCCACACCTTCTCCACTCTTTACGAGGCTGATAAGCAGATTATTCTTACCTCTGATAGACCTCCTTCTGAGATAGTACCTCTTGCTGACAGACTTCGCTCGCGCTTTGAAGGCGGTATTCTTGCGGATATAAAGGTTCCGGGATTTGAGCTCAGAGCCGCTATCACCAAGAAAAAGGCGGATAAGCTCGGACTTAAAATATCGACCGACCTTATCTATCATATGGCTCAAAGGCTTCGCGTCAACATAAGGCAGATAGAGGGTGTTTTAAAGAAGATACATATGCTCTGCGGTCTTTCGGGTAAGGAAATTACTATGGATATTGTAGAGGAAGCTATTTATTCGGTAGACCCGGGTAATATGCCCAACGATATTCTTATCCACCGTACTCTTGAAAACGTAAGTAAAAAATACGGTGTTTCGATTGAGGACCTTAAAAGTAAAAAGCGTACGGACTCTATTGCAAAGGCGCGCCACGTCGCTATCTATCTTATTAAAGAGATAATAGAAGAAATATCGCTGAGCGATATAGGAAAAATCTTCGGTGACAGAGATCACACGACGGTTATAGCATCACTCAAAAAGGTTGCGAGCGATATAAGAACGGTAAACGGAACCGAGGAGGATATAAAAAAACTTATATCCGACATTAAAGGTTATTCGGTTTAATTTTAAACACGTATAGGTTTAAAAGCTGTTTAAAACCCTTTTTAAAAGAGGTTTATAAAAAGGTTGAAAAATTTAAACAAAATCCCATCTTTTTTATAAACACCTTTTTAACAAAATTTTTTTAAAAAAAAGCTATTCTTTAAAAGGGAAAA
>JAZNFU010000108.1:0-1537 GCA_045576135.1 Eubacteriales bacterium | reverse complement strand
CACGCAGGACGAGTTATCTGTCCCTGCGTGTTTTTTATATACTGTATTGCCGAAAATCCCGGATTTTGCTATTCATCAGCATTTCTGCCACGAATTTAATTTCGATTTTGTGTTTTTGCCGTTTTTCTCGTCTTGCAAATGGCGATATACACAAACACGGCGGCAAGCGGAAACAGCATAGCTGTCAGCATACCGAATTTCATACCGAGCTGCTCGGTGGTGATTCCCCACTTTTTCGAAAGCTCTGCGGCAAAGCGCGAGGCAATAACGCTGTCGGTTACAACTCCGACGAGCTGCGGCGCAACCGATGCGCCGAAATCACCACCCGCCGCCATTATTGCGTAGACGAACACGCCGCCCTTTGAAAATCGCTCTGATGCCACGATAAGATTTCCCGGCCAGAGTATTGAGGTAAAGAAGCCGGTCATAGCGCACGCCAAAAGTCCGATAAGCTCGATATTGACGAGTGACGCCGTCAAGTAGCAAAGCGTCGCACCGACAGCACCGAGGAGCAAAAAGCGCTCTGTGCTTCTGCCGTATTTTGTGTACAGCGTTCTTCCGACACCGAGCATAAGCGCAAACGCCGCAACACCGAAAACGTCACCCCAGAATTTCGGTATACCGAGCGCCCTTTCTATGTACCCGGAGCTCCACTGTGCCATCGTACATTCAGCCGCGCCGCCGAGGAATATTCCCGCAACGCACAGCCAAAGACCCTTGTTTTTAAGAAGCTCTAACGCGCCAGATACCTTGCTCGGCGTTTCCATTTTCGGAATATCGGTGTTCAAAAAAAGAATTGACGCCACAAGCGGAATGACCGCGAGAGTTAAGGATAGTATCCACCAGCATTTATTTGAAAACAGCAGAAGATACGCCGCCGCAAAGAGAATGACACCCACGACACCCCAAGCGTAAACCGAATGAAGCTTACTTACCTCGCGGTCGGGATTTTCCGCGGGAATTGCGGCGATAACCGGGCTTATCAGCACCTCCACAAGTCCCGCCGAGGCGGAAAATATGACCGTTCCGACAAGAATACCGATATACGCGGCATCGGGAAACAAAATCGGCAAAACGGAATAAGCAATGAGCCCGATAACCGTAAGTGTCGGTGTGAATTTTACCGTTTTCGATATATTGAATTTATGCGAAAAGAAGGAAAATACGAGGTCGACACCGAGCTGCGTTATAAAGTTTACAACTATTAAAAAACCAAGTGCCGAGTAGGAAATACCGTAAAGCTCCCTGAACGTTATAAAAAGAACGGGCGATATATTCGCTACCACCGACATCGACGCATTCGTCATATAGCACCCGTATTTCAAGCGATTATATTTTTTATCCATAACTGCCTCTTGATATTTTTCGTCACGGATAAAGTATATCATAAACGGTTGGATTTTTCAATAGCAGCTTTGCAATACTACGGTAAAATTTCGCCGTTAAAACGTATAAAGCTTCGTTTTCCTTTTTTCTATCGCACCGTCAATTGAAAACAACGCTTTTACAAATATTCACATTTATATGTCAAACTCAT
>JAZNFU010000107.1:0-2721 GCA_045576135.1 Eubacteriales bacterium | reverse complement strand
GCACAGCAACGGTGGCGTCTTCAATGAGGCTACGGGTTAACAAAAAAGATAGGCACCCACCTTGCAGTGCCTATCTTTTTGGTGACTCGTAGCGGAATCGAACCGCTGTTACAGCCGTGAAAGGGCCGTGTCTTAACCGCTTGACCAACGAGCCGGGGGTGGTAGCGGATGTCGGATTTGAACCAACGACCTGCCGGGTATGAACCGGACGCTCTAGCCAACTGAGCTAATCCGCCAAATTATGCGGCTTTTCCAAACCGCTTGAACATTATATCATACGATTTTCGAAAAGTCAATAGTTTTGGCGAAAGATTTTACGCAAATTTTACCTATTTTAAAGCTTGCACCGATTTTTCGTAAATTATTCCGACGCCAAGCCCTTTTCAAAATTATTCTCGATTGACATTTATAAATATATATGCTACAATATTAACGTATGAAAAAAGAATTTTTGGAATGCGGACGGGTGTGTGCGGCACACGGAGTCCGCGGAATTTTAAAGGTGGAGCCGTGGTGCGACTCCCCGAAGGTTTTAGCGGCACAGAAGCGAGTGTTCGTTGCCGAATCCGAAGGCAAATACAGCGAACGTCGGGTAGCTTCTGCATCTGTCAGCGGAAGCCTCGTTTTACTCGGCATCGAGGGCGTTAGCAGCCGCGAGGATGCCTTCGCTATGAAAAACACCGTCCTTTACCTCAAAAGAGAGGATATACCCCTACCGCCCGGTCAAATGCTCCTGCAGGATATGATAGGCCTTTCGGTCATCGACGCCGACACGGGCCGCGTGTACGGAAAAATCAAGGATATCACCGACGCGCCGAGAAGCAAGATTTATACCGTAGAAACCGAGGGGGGCGAGGTTCTTTTCCCAGCAGTCCCCGAATTTGTAAAGGAGATAGACGAAAATCGCGGCGTCCTCATACGCCCGATACCCGGCTTCTTTGACTGAATATGAAATTTGACGTTATGACGCTCTTTCCCGATATGGTAAGCGCCACACTCGGTGAAAGCATAATAGGCAGAGCGCAGGAGTCGGGAGTTATCTCGCTCACCTGCCACAATATCCGCGATTACACGCTCGACAAGCACAGAAAAACCGACGATACCCCCTACGGCGGAGGTGTCGGAATGGTTATGACCTGTCAGCCGATTTACGACTGCTATAAAAGCGTCGTCGAGGGCGCGCCCGAGGATGAAAGACGTCGGGTGATATATATGTCGCCAAGAGGAAGAATATTCACTCACTCGGTGGCAAAGGAGCTTTCGGTCTATGACAGACTCGTCTTCCTTTGCGGTCACTACGAAGGGGTTGACCAGCGCGTAATCGACGAAATAGTTGACGAGGAAATCTCTATCGGCGACTACGTCGTGACCGGCGGCGAGGTCCCCGCCTGCATCGTTATCGACGCGGTGTCAAGGCTGCTTGAGGGCACGCTCGCCGCAAAGGAGTGCTACGAGGGTGAGTCGCACGCCTCGGGCATACTCGAATATCCGCAATACACCAAGCCGCGCGTATTTTTAAACAGAGAGGTGCCCACGGTGCTGCTTTCGGGCGACCACGCGAAAATCGAGCGCTACCGCCTCGAAGAAGCTGTTAAAATAACCAAGGAGCGACGCCCGGAGCTTTTGGCACAGCACCCCGAATACGAGAGGGCGCTTGAGCCGAAAAAGAAAAAACGGAAAGTGATAAATAAAAATGAAGAATAACACGCTCGCCTCGCTCGTGCGGGGCTACGAGGTTCCGAACGGAACACGCGAAAAAAGCTTCTTTTGCCGAAAAATGAGCGGCAGAATTACGAAAAACAGCGCAAAATTTTTCTCGCCGCTGAAAAAGATTTCGGATGCGCTCGCGTATACCTCCCTTCGCTCGTGGGGCGTGCTTTTTCTCGTTTTCGGTCTTCTCACCGTCTTTATCCAGCTTGCAAAAAACTCGTTCGGAATCCCCTCTGAGCACGCGTATTCGACGCTCACTATCGGCGTTGGGCTCTCTCTTTTCGCCGCGTCGCTTCTCGCGTTTGACAAGCCGCTTTGTCGGGGACTTCAGGAGTGGCGCGTGACCGATTATCTGTTCTTCGATTTTCTGCGTCTTAGACGCACCTACACCGAAAGCGAAAAAACTCTGCACCCGGCAGCCGCCGCCCTTATCGGTCTTGTATTGGCGGCAATCGGCTATTTTATCCCCACCTACGCCGTGGCGGCGGCAATCGGCGGCTTGATTTATTTCTCGCTCGCCCTGTCCTCGCCGGAGTTTTCGCTCTTTACGACGCTCATAGTTCTTCCCCTGAGTCCGCTTTTTAACCACGACAGACTCATTCTTTGCGTGCTTATAGTCACCTGCGTCCTCTCTCTTACGAGAAAGGTGCTCGCGGGAAAACGAGTATACAACCTTGAGCAATACGACCTCATAATCCTTCTTATGCTCGCCATTATGCTCGTCAGCGGAATTTTCCTCGGCGGCACGTCCTCGTTCGTTAACGCGCTGTGCTCGCTCGCCCTCGCTCTCGGCTATTTCGTATCAAGCAACGTCATCACCAACAGACGTCTTTTCGAATGCTCGCTGACGGCGATATCCTTCTCCTCGGTGGCTGTGGCGGCAGTAGCGCTCGCCCAATTCTTCAAGTCGGTCATCGGCGGCAGCTTCCCAAGCTACGATATAAGCGGAAGCCTCTCTACCCCCGCATCACTCGCCGCCTTTTTAACCGTTTCGACGGTATGCTCCTACCT
>JAZNFU010000106.1:0-4125 GCA_045576135.1 Eubacteriales bacterium | reverse complement strand
GCCGCAATGGACCTTCTCGTGCCCGGCGTCGGCGAGATTATAGGCGGCTCTCAGCGTGAGGAAAGACTCGACGTTCTTACTCGGAGAATGGCGGAGCTTGATCTTAAGGAAGAGGATTATTGGTGGTATCTCAATCTCCGTAAGTACGGCGGAACTAAGCACGCGGGCTACGGTCTTGGCTTTGAGAGGATTATAATGTATATCACCGGCGTGTCGAACATTCGCGACGTTCTTCCTTATCCCAGAGCTGTCGGAAACGCCGAGTTCTGATTAATATGTAAATAAAAATTGTCAAAATATCCGTACTCGGACAAGAAAGAACATTGAAAAGGAGGTTGAAGGTTTTACTTAACCCACGTTTGATTTGTATCTTTCTTGTCCTTGCTTTTAACTTTGTAAATTGATATTAGAGGGTTTTTCTATGATAATTACCGAAAAGCAGTTTTTCCTTGACGTTCTTGACCTTACCGTACCTGAGCTTCGCACGGCTGCCGATGCGTTTTCGGGCGGTGACGCGGCGGGTGCTGAGCATATATTTGCCGAGCACGTCAAGGCAACGCTTAAGCCTGAGTGCTTGTTTAAGATGCCGTATTACCCAGACTCAAGCAAGCCGAAAACTCATATGGGTATTGCTGACAATACGCTTCAAAATAAATTCACGTCGGTTGGTGTTCCGATTGATTTCGGAGTAGGAAATAAGATAAATTGGCAAGCAAACCCCACCTACAACAAGTACAAGGAGTGGGAGGTTCAGTTTCACCGCCATCACGAGTGGGCGGCGCTTGCCGAGGCGTACCGCGAAACCGGAGATGAAAAATACGCCGAGTGCTACGCGAGAATAATTCATTCCTGGATAACCGAGGCGCTTCAATATCCCGACGACCCCAACCCGAATTTCAATTATCACTGGCGTACTATTGAGTGCGGAATCAGAATGACGCGAAATTGGCATTGGGCGATACACGCGTTTTTAAAATCCCCCGCCGTCAGCGATTCTCTTTGGACCCTTATTTTTATGTCGGTATGGGAGCACGCCCATAGGCTTTTGCACGACCATACTCATTTTAACTGGCTGACGATGGAAATGAACGGACTTTTGCGAATAGGTTTGCTTTATCCGTTCTTCAAGGATGCGGGACTTTGGGCGGACTTTGCGCTTAATAAATTTATTGCCGAGTCCGAGGAGCAGTTCTATCCCGATAACCTTCAGGTTGAGCTTACGACCGGGTATCACGGAGCCGTGCTACATAATTTCCTTGGAATCGTTGACTTTTTCAGAGCGTACGATATGGAAATTCCGCAGCGGCTTTATAACAATATTCAGCGAATGTTCTATATGTATCCTCAGCTTGCTCAGCCTAATTTAAAAACTCCATCTATTAACGACGGCTCAAGTGCCGACGTGGTGCAAGAGTGTCAAAGAGGAGTTGAGTATTTCCCGAACGACGAGCTGCTTAGATATTTCGCAAGCAGATTTAGCGAGGGTAAACGACCTGAGTATACCTCGCTTATTATGCCTTACGCGGGCTTTATCGTAATGCGAAGCGGCTTTAATCCCGAGGACACGTGGGCGTTCTTCGAGTCTGCTCCGTTTGGCGCAAACCATCAGCACGAGGATAAGCTCAATTTCCTTCTTTACGCATACGGTACCGATATGCTTCCCGATACGGGCAATTTCAGATACGATACGTCGAAAATGAGAGATTACGTGCGTACCACGCGTTCGCACAACACCGGACTCGTTGACGGCCTTGCGCAAAACAGACGCAAAACGCATAAGCGCGTGTGTGCGGAGGATACGAATATAAAGTCCGACCTCAGAGCGAGAATAGGCGAGGACTTTGAGTGTGCAGATGGCGTATATAATCAAGGCTACGGTCCCGCGCTTCTTGACGCTACTCATAGAAGAAAGGTCATTTGGTTCAAAAAAGGACACGGCGGCTCGCTTCCGTTCTTCGTCGTAATCGATAATTATTCGGCATCTGACGGCGCTCCTCATTTTTACGAAAGCTCCTGGCAGCTTACCGAGGCTCCGATTTCGATTAAGGCAAACAGCTTGAAGATAAGCTACAAAACCGGTGCCCACCTTAATATGATATCCTCGGTTGCTCCGAGAATATTTATCGCACAGGACGCACCCGAATATATGGGTTGGCGGCCTGATAGAACACCCGAGGTAAAGGTTCATATTCCCGCACCTGTCGTGTCGTATGCTCAATACGGTGAGTGCGCGAGTGTTGCAACCGTTCTTTATCCCGCACCCGACGCCGAGTGTCCGATAACCGATATTAAGCTTACCGATGGCGGCTTCGATATCGGCTTCGGCGAAAGCTACGAGCATTTTGACTTTTCGGATGCAAGATTTGATACCGACGAGCTTTAATTTTGAAATATAAAACAACGGCTCCGCGACTTGACGTAGTGACCAATAAAGGCGTTACGTTAGCTTGCGGAGCTGTTTGTTTGCAATTAATGCAAATAAATGTTTAAAAACTACTGCTTTTTGATTCTCGTTACTACTGCGGTGCTATTTTCAACCTTGAAGAACACGTTGTAGCAGAGGAACGACATACCGTACTCCGCCTCGCCGTCCGACTTGTAGTGAGGGCGGGGGTCTTGGGATAGAAGCGAGCGAAGCTCGGATAGCTCCTCTGTGGAAAGGGTAGCCGAAAGCTCGCTCGAAACGTATACCTCAAGTGACTGCGAGAGGGCGTCGTCCGCAAAGCCGCAAACGGCGTCGGGGTGGCTGTCGGTAAAGGTGAGGTATGGCTTTATATCGTAAATCGGGGTTCCGCTTAAAATATCCGCGCCCTCGACTATTAGAACCAGGCCCTCGTTTTCTGTTTTTCTTACCTCCAAAAGCTTTACGGAGGAAAGTCCTATCGGATTCGGGCGGTAGGGTGAGCGCGTTGCAAAAACTCCTACTCTCCGATTACCGCCAAGTCTCGGCGGTCTTACCGTTGGCGACCACTCGGTACGCTTGTTTTCGGAAAATCCCCATATAAGCCAAAGGTGTGAGTATCCCTCAATGCCTCGCAGGGCGTCGGGGTTGCGGTACTTTTTCTCAAAAACTATTCTTCCGGTGCTCGCGCAAAGACCGCTTTGGCGCGGTATTCCGAATTTTTCCGAAAAGTCGGTATATATTTTCGCTATTATCTCCATACGTACTCCTAAAATCGCCGTGTAATCTGCGTTTTTATGATACAACATTTTTCGGAATATGTCAATCGGTTGCCGTGAGCTTCTATAAATTAAGATGTAAGAATTACCAAATAATGAAAATTAAGGTATAAAAAATTACTATAAAGTTCTTTTAATGGCAGTATTTATTTGTGTTAATTGTTAAAAATATGAACAAAGTGTTAAATAGGTGTCAAACGCTTGACAATATTCTAATATATGTTAAAATAGTAGTGGTTAATGCCTTGTCGGATAGCTTTGCAAAAGAGATAAGTGCCGGAAGCGCCGAAAATTCAGCTTTTAGAGCGCGCCCGTATTATTCTCTCTTGCCTACGGAAAAATTGCCTACCCAACGGGCGTTTTTTCTGTCTTTAGCATTTCGGCAAAACCAAAATTAAAGAAAAGAGGAAAACAAATGAAGAAACAGCTTCAACTTGACGAAAACGGCAAGCGTAAATTTGGCTTGCGCGACAGCGTTGCTTATGCTGCGGGCGACCTCGGCTGCAATATGAGCTTCGCTCTCAAGGGTACGATGGCATTGTTCTGGACTCAGGTTATGGGACTCGGCCTTTGGTACTCGGCACTTCTTATCGTAGTGCAGGTGTGGGATGCGATTAACGACCCGCTTATCGGAACGATTATCGACTCGGACAGACGTAAGTATAAGAGGAATAAATTCCTTGCTTACATATGGTTTGGTTCTATCGGACTCATCGTTGGCGGTGCGCTTTGCTTCCTGCCGTTTACTTGGGCACCCGTATGGGCTAAGATGATTATATTCATCTGCGGATACGTTGTATGGGATGCCTTCTATACGATAGCAAACGTTCCTTACGGCTCGCTTCTTTCGATTATCTCCAAAGAGCCTGCTGACAGAGCTTCGCTTTCCGCGTGGCGCTCTATTGGTTCGATGGTAGGAAATATGCTTCCTATGGTTATTCTTCC
>JAZNFU010000105.1:0-6936 GCA_045576135.1 Eubacteriales bacterium | reverse complement strand
CAAGCGTTTGACCGTTCCTCGTATAGATATCGAGAACCTTGTTAAAGGTAGCTGACAGATATTCGTCCGGACCGTATATAACCCGCGGCGTAATTCCGCCGCTGTAAAAAATTTCCTCGTCAATCAGCGGCTCGGTGATTGATACGATTATAGAGCGCGACTCACTGTCGTCCTCTGCACGAATTTCGTGAAAATCCGTGGGGGTGAGTAAAAATACGCACTCCTCCCTCAAGTCGTATTCGTATCCGTTTATGAGCATTTTTCCACGGCACGCCTTGTAATATATCATTTCAAAGTATTCGTGGCGGTGCATTTCATAGGCAACTCTTTTCCGCCTTGCGTGCACTCTTATTCCGCGTCCGTCAAGAAAGCTTTTGCCAAAGCTGATAACTCCCATAAGCGCTCCCCTTTTTCCAAAAAGCAATAAGGTAACAATCCGCTATTTCCGAATTGCTTTGTGACCGACTCTATTTTATCATAAAAATCGTAAGAAAACAATATTTTTTCATAAAAAAACGCAAGAAATTCGTATTTTTATGTGTTAAAATGAAGGTGTATTAAAAGCTGGAGGTGCTTTATGAAATACCGTTATAATCACGGTGCGGTTCTGAAGGTTACCAGAGAAGACACCGCACAAACCATCGAGCAGAATTTCAAGCTTATGAAGGAAAACGGCTTGAACACCGTAGTTATTTGGCCAGCGGCGTTCTGGTGGGAGGAAAAACGCGAGGGATATCCCTTTAACACCGGTCGCGAAATACTTGAAATTGCCGCAAAATGCGGAATTGACGTTATAATGGAGCTTGCGGGACAGCTTACCTCAATGGAGTACGCGCCCGATTTTCTGATGAAGCCTGAATATCTGCCGCTTGACAGAAACGGTAATCGATTGGACGGGCAAAGCGCATTCGGTTATTTGAATTATTTTCACCCTGAGGTGCGGGCGCGGATTTGCGAGCATTACCGCAGCTGTGCCTTGGCATACAAGGATTATCCCGCGCTTATCGCATACGACGTTTTTAATGAAACGATGTTCTGCTCTTACGATGAGTACAGCCTTGGGGATTTTCGCGCGTGGCTGTGTGAAAAATACGGAAGCATTGACGAACTCAATCGCGTCTGGGAGCGTACGTATTCGGATTTTCGGCAAATAGATTGCCAGACGTGGAAATGGATGAGCGTTATGCCCGAGGCGGATTTTTGTATGTGGAGAAGGGAATCCGTCGCGCGCTTTTTAAAGCCCTGGTGCGACGCGATACTTGAGGTTGACAAGGAGCATATGCTTATTGCCGACAACATTCATTCTCAGGTTACTCCAAACGCTATGTACGCCCGTCCGCACGGCGACTACTCGCTTAAAGGCGCGGTTGACACTATCGGAATGTCCTTCTATCCGAAGCAGGTCCTGGGTACTGCCGAGCCTACGCAAAGATGGGAGATTTTCGACGGATTTGCAAGTGCCGCAAAAAGAGAGGGCTTCTATATATCCGAAATGCAAACGCATATACAAGCACTCTTCAACCCCACCACCTGCGTTTTGCCGAGTGAATTGAAGACGTGGTGTCTTGAGGGCTATGCTGCGGGTGCGAAGGCTCTCGTATATTGGATGTGGCGCCCATTCACCAAGGGACTTCAGACGCTCGGACGCGGACTCGTGAATTACAGAGGAATTTCAACGGAGCGCTTGACGCTGGCTCGGGAGCTTGGCGAAATTTTTGAAAAATACGGCGTGCTTCGCCCCGTACGCTCGAAAATAGGCGTGCTTTACCACGAGCTTTCCGACGATTTGTCACGCCGATACGCTTGCAATTACAGAATAGACGAGAATATATACAACCGTTCGGTGTTCGGAGCGTACAAGGCACTTTACGATATCAACGTAAGAGCTGATATCGTAACTATGGATGAGATTGAAAAGTATTCTGCCGTCGTTCTTACCAACACCTGCGCGATAAGCAAAAAGGACTGTCAAAGACTTGCCGCTTACGTTAAAGCGGGAGGAATTCTGATAGCCGACGGAAAGCTCGCCGTGGTCGACGAGTTATCGATGGCGTACGAGGTTATCCCAGGCGGCGGTCTTGATAAGCTTGCGGGGCAGATATACTACGAAACCGACGACCGAGATTACAGCTTCACCCTTGACGGTCAGCAGCTTTGCGGATATTGGGGCAGAGATATTCCCGAGTGCGTCAGTGCCGAGATTATTGCGAGATTTGGCGACGGCGTGCCGGCGGTTTTGAAAAACGACGACTGCGGTACGATGTATACCGTCAACACGCAACTCTTTTACGGCTATGAGAAGGGGGCGACCGAGGCGGCACGGGAGCTTGTCCGTATGCTTGCAAGCCGCCACTCGCTCCGTCAGATAGAAGCCGACGGTGAAATTAAATACAGAATTTGCGAGGCTGACGGAAAATATCTCGTCTTTGCATTCAATTATACCGAGCGCGAGATTAACGAAACGGCGGTGCTTACCCTTGACGGAGGACGAACCGAAATTGCCGTGAGCGTGGACGCTAACGATGTCCGAATATACGAGGTGGATAAGAAATGAAAGCACCGATAAAGGAATTGGAAACGAGAGTTTTTAGGACCTATCGCGGCGGTGCTTTGCTCGCCGAGTTTATGGGGCGAGAGGAGGAGGACGGCTTTATGCCGGAGGACTGGATATCCTCCTTCGTCGAGGCGAAGAATAAGAAAGTAATCAAAAACGAGGGATTAACCCTTGCGGACTGCGGCGGTGTCTGCCTATTGGCTGACGTTGTCGATAAGGATGATTTCGGTGGGGGACGTAGCGACGCGGGAGTGCTCGTGAAGCTGCTCGACTCCGCGGAAAGACTCGGAATACAGGTGCATCCAACCAAGGAATACGCGAAGCGTATATTTAACTCCGAATACGGAAAAACGGAGTGCTGGCACATACTCGGAACGAGGAATATCGGCGGCGAGCCGCCCTCGGTTTACATAGGCTTCAAGGAAAATATAACGAAAGAGAAGTGGCGCGAGCTGTTTGAGCGTCAGGACGTTTTGGGAATGCTCGGCACGATGCACAAAATAGAGGTGAAGGCGGGGGACACCATTCTCGTCACGGGTGGCACGCCTCACGCTATCGGTGCTGGCTGCTTTATGCTTGAAATACAAGAGCCAACGGATTACACGATGCGAGCCGAGCGAGTGACGGTTGCCGGCGAGATTCTTACGCCGATGCAGATGCATTACGGCGTCGGAGAGGAAAATATGCTCGATTGCTTCGAGTATGTGGGCGTGAGCGAAAAGGAGCTTCGGGAGCGCGTGATGCTAAAGCCAAGACAGAGCCAAAGCTGCCCCACGCTCGTGCATCTGGTAAGCTACACCGATACACCGTGCTTCGCGCTCGACGCCATACGCGGCGGCGTTTACCGATATAAAAGTGACAGCTTCGCAACGCTTATAGTTACCGGAAACGGCGGCGAAATGAGCTATGACGGCAAAACGGCAGATCTTTCACGCGGCGAAAAATATTTCATACCGGCTAATACCGAGCTTGTGCTCGATGGCGTGTTCGGATTGTTATCGTATCCCCCTAAAACGCAAAATAAGTAAAGAAAGGTTTGTAAAATATGCTTAATTCAAGAAAAGAGCTTATGGCTCGAACGAGAGAACTGTATATAAACGTTATGCAAAGAGCTGCCGACAGATACGTCGGGAATCACAAGTATACTATAATAGACGGCGTTGGATTTAACGTAACGCTCGTCGAGGAACTTTTGCGACCGCTTTGGGGTATCGCACCGATTATTAACGAGTGCGAGTTTGATATAACCGTTTCGGGAAAAAAGATGCCGATATCCGAATTTATAATCAAGGTTATGGTAGAGGGAACAGACCCCGCCTCCGAGCGTCGATTTGATAAGGACGTCACCGATTTCAGCAAGTATTTCTTCGCTAATCAATGCACGACCGAAATTGCGGGTTATCTCGTTGCCGTCTGCTTCGCAAAGGAAAAGCTTTGGGATGCTATTCCTGCGGCAAAGCGGCAGACGATTGCCGATTGGATTAAAAAATGGTCGTTTGCGGCTATCAGAAACTCTTGGCCGAACAATCATTATTGGTACCCGATTTTCTGCATAGAAATTCTGAAAAAGCTCGGCTACGATTGCTCCGAGGTTGACGCCGAATTGCAAGGGGGCTACGATTTTCTTGAAACGCTTTATTACGGCGAGGGCTGGTATTCTGACGGCGAGCTTGGAAAATTCGATTATTACGAGGCGTGGGCGCACCACGCGTATACTCTGCTTTGGATACTTATAGCCGACAAGAATATGAACGGTTACGAGCAAAAGGCAAACGAATACCGCCGCCGCAGTGAAAAATTTCTTGAATACTTTGCCCGTTATTTTGATTCCGACGGCGGTCTTGCCATATACGGAAGGTCTAATTCCTATCGCTTCGCGGCGTGCTGTCCGTTTGGACTTGCGGCTATGGCGGAATGCGATATCGACCTCGGAAAAACAAAAAATCTCATACTCAAAAACGTCAGCTACTTCTTTGATAACTGTACGCTCGTCGACGGCTGTCTGCCCTGCGGATATCTTTATCAGTCCACCGGGTTCGTCGAGTCGTATACCTGTGAGGGCTCGATAACCTGCTACACCGAGGGCCTTATGTGCCTTCTTGCACCCGAGAAGCATCCGCTTTGGACGTCCGAAGTAAAGCCGCTTGATATCGAGCTTGAAAACTATTCGGTAAAATCAAAGCTTGACGGTCTTGAAATAATCCTACACGGCGAGAACTCCAAAAACGGCGTTACGCTCTTTAATAATTCGCTTCATTACTATCAGTCTGCAGCGCCGAGCTTTAACGATATGGCGGGACTTTACAGCAAGTTTGCCTATAACTCCAGGGCGGGATTTACGCTCTCGACGCGCGACGTCCTCGCTATTGACAATATGATATCTCTGACAACTAAAAATCGAACGATGGCATCGCAAAGGCAGAAAATATACGATATGGGTTATGAGGATGGTGTGATGTTTTCCACTCACACGCCGTTCGAAAACGACCCGAATACGACTATTAAAACCTGGCTTATTCCGCTGTGGTCCGGCTTCCACGTAAGAATTCATAAGGTTACGCTTAACTCGGAATATATCGTGAGAGAGGGTTCATTCTCGATAGGGATTGACAGTGACGCGTTTTCAACCGATATCAAAGCGCACACCGCCGCATTTGGTAAAAACGTAAGCTTTATCGAAACCGTGAGCGACGTACCCGTCGAGTACGGAATTATGCGCCCGCATCCGGGTATGAATTCGCACAAGCCTCACGCGCTGATTCCAATTTATTCAACGGCACCGCTCGGTGCGGGCGAGTACGTGTTCGCGACTACGCTTTGCTTCGTGACCGACGGCGTTATAGAAAACAAGCCAAGGGTTACGCTTTGCGACGGCGTCGTAACCGTGGAGCAGGGGGATATAAAGAAAATTATCAAGGTAGTCTGAGTTAAAAAGAAAGCTCGCACCGAAAAACGCCGAAAAATCGAGAAATAGAGGAAAATGGTATTGACATTCGTCCACAAAAGTGGTATAACTTTGTAGGTGTCAAAATATAAATATATTTACAGCGGTGTCGGCTGAAAAATTCCGCACCCTCGGAGGCGTTTTATGCAGGCTCTATTAAGCTTATCAATATCACTTTTTGCAGGACTTATGCTCTCGCGCTTGGCAAAGCTCGTGAAGCTTCCCGCGGTTACCGCATATCTTATAGCCGGTATACTCGTAGGTCCGTATCTGCTCGGTGCATTCGGTGTTTCGGGACTCGGCTTTACGAGCCTTGAGGACGTTGAGGGCTATTCGATAATATGTGACGTTGCTCTTGGATTTATCGCGTTTTCCATCGGAAACGAGTTCCGTGTGTCGCAGCTTCGTCAGATAGGAAAGCAAGCGACGATAATCGGCATTTTCCAGGCTGTAATAACCACGCTCATAGTTGACGCAGCGCTCATAGCGCTTCACTTCATAATGCCCGATAAGCTCTCGCTCCCCGCCGCAATAACGCTCGGCGCGATAGCCGCCGCAACCGCCCCCGCCGCAACGCTTATGGTCGTGAGGCAGTATAAGGCAAAAGGAAAGCTCACCGATATTCTTCTTCCCGTAGTTGCGCTCGACGACGCTGTCGGACTTATGCTCTTTGCGATATCCTTTGGAATAGCGAGGGCTATGCAAAGCGGTAGCGTTGATATAATTTCCGTGCTCGTAGAGCCGATACTTGAGGTCGTGCTCTCGCTCGGTCTTGGTGCGGCAATGGGCGTGCTCTTCACCTTCTTT
Source organism: Eubacteriales bacterium (assembly GCA_045576135.1). Lineage (GTDB taxonomy): Bacteria > Bacillota > Clostridia > Oscillospirales > CAG-272 > UBA1740. Next base: position 631 of record JAZNFU010000105.1, on the reverse strand, counting down.
GAAAAGTTCTTCCACTCTCGCTCAAAGCGCCTTGCAATGTCGGTCACATTCGTGCTTATGACGGTGGCGCTCTCGATGCTTTCGTTCAAAATAGGCGTAGTCCACATATCCTTCTCATCGCTTCTCGTTTGTATGATGCTCGGTACTGTTTTCTGCAATATATGCGATTTTTCCGAGGAGCTTATGGACAGAATCGACAGATGGACGGCACCTATATTCATTCTTTTCTTCGTGCTCAGCGGAGCCGAGCTTAATTTGTCGGTGTTCAAGGACGGTGCGATAGTAATAATCGGTATCGTGTACATAGCATTCCGCTCGCTCGGCAAATGTACCGGAGCATATACGAGCTGCCGTATGGTAAGCTGTGATAGTAATATAACCAAATATCTCGGTATAACCCTCCTGCCGCAAGCGGGTGTTGCTCTTGGTATGGCAATAAAGGCGCAGGCGCTTGGCGGCGACGGCGTAGTGGTCGCCAATATAACGCTCTTTGCCGTTCTTATCTACGAGATAGTCGGACCCTCGCTTACGAAATGGGCGCTTCTCAAATCGGGTGATATTAAGCCTGAAGAAAAGACGAGTGCAAGACACGCATTCCTGCATTTTGGCCACATTAAGTAAACAAAAAATC